>JALTLP010000102.1 GCA_027001895.1 Chromatiales bacterium
CCACCACGTTGTCCAGCATACGAGTAAAGATTTTGACCACTTCGCGGAATTCTTCCCAGTTAAAACTGGCATCTTCGGTAAACGGGTTGGTGACAAACTTGGTTAAGTTAACCGAACCTAATAAGCACGAACCGTAAGGAGGCAATGGCTGTTCGCCGCAGGGATTGGTCGCACGAATATTTTCGCAGAACCAGTTATTGTTCATTTCGTTGACTTTATCTATAAGAATAAAACCCGGCTCGGCAAAGTCGTATGTAGATGTCATGATCATGTCCCACAAACGTTTAGCCTTGATGGTTTTATAAACCTTGCACGCCACCAGACCTTCGTCGTTGACAACATAGCCTTTGGTAACCGGCCATTCGCGCCAGTAAGTTTCCTCTGTGTTTTCAAGGTCAACTTCGCCCTGTTCGACTTCTTTTTCGGTAACAGGAAAACCTAAACGCCACATGGCATCGTCCTGCACAGCTTTAATAAATTCTTCGGTAATTAATAACGATAAATTAAACTGACGCAACCGACCGTCTTCACGTTTGGCTTTAATAAATTCCATCACATCGGGGTGACCAATATCGAAAGTAGCCATTTGCGCACCGCGACGACCACCGGCAGAGGATACGGTAAAACACATTTTGTCGTAGATATCCATAAACGACAATGGCCCGGAGGTATAAGCCCCTGCACCCGAAACATACGCGCCTTTACCGCGTAGTGTTGAAAATTCGTAACCAATACCGCAACCGGCTTTAAGCGTAAGACCGGCTTCATGTACCTTGCCTAAAATATCATCCATTGAGTCTGTTACCGTACCCGAAACCGTACAGTTAATGGTGGAGGTAGCCGGTTTATGTTCCAGCGCGCCGGCATTAGATGTAATCCGCCCAGCAGGAATCGCACCGTGTTGTAATGCCCAGAGGAATTTTTCCTGCCATTGTTTACGCCTGGGCTTTTTTTCGACTTCGGCCAGCGCCCTGGCAACACGGGCATAGGTGTCACTAATGTCCTGGTCGACGATTTCGCCATCCTTGCTTTTTAAGCGGTATTTTTTGTCCCATATATCGAGTGAAGCATCTTGAAACGGAATGTTGTGAGTATTTGTTATTTTGACGGCTTTCAAGGGTGCGCGGCTCATGGTTTAGGTTTCCTCCGTGTACTACATTGTATGTTTTTGATTTTATTCACTTTAATCGCTAAATCTGGGGGAGAAATTGCAATCGAGTGGCTAACTTTTTGCTAAACACAACATCTTGTGTGAAGAGGCAAACTTACTCCTTCGCAGCGATCACGTCAACAAATAATTTAAATAAAATGAAAATAGTTAAGCTATTGTTTTTAAAGGATTTGATGCCTTTTATTTATACTACCTGCTATACACAGGGTTATACACAGGCCATCCACAGTGTTAGTACCATCACTATATATTGTGTTTCTAATTTAAGCAAAATGTAATATTGGCTAAATCTCCGCCTAAAACAGGCCTTTTTGCTGTAAAACCACGACTTTAAACCCCCTTGAAAAATATAACCCCTACCCCCATAGGGACAAATTTTTTATTTTCAATTCTTGTTTCAAAAAAATTCCACCACATAACACTAGCAAGCAGTTAATGATTGCAATTTAATTTCAGAATAAAGGAGAAACAAAAAATGAGTTTAGTACGATATCAACCTGGCTATAAACCCTGGAATCAGTTTGACCAGCTCCGTAACGAGCTGAGCCAGTTTTTTAATACTGGCCGCGACCTCGATGTCGAATCAGCCGCATCAAATGTTGTTACCAGCGACTGGGTTCCTGCGGTAGATATAAAAGAAACCAAGAACGAATTTATTTTACATGCCGACATCCCAGGTGTGGATCCTAAAGACATTGATGTGCATATGGAAGACGGCTTACTGACCATTAAAGGCCAGCGCGAAACTGAAAAAACAGATGAAAAAGATGGTTACACCCGTGTAGAACGCAGCTATGGCAGTTTTTATCGCCGCTTTAGTATGCCGGATACTGCCGATGCAGATAAAATTAATGCCAAGGCAAGCAACGGTGTATTAAAGATTACCATTCCCAAGCAGGAAAAAGCACTCGCTCGAAAAATTAAAGTAGAGCACTAAGCTTACCCCCCCCATGAGGGAACAATATCTTCAGGTATTGTTCCCTTTCTTTTTTTTAGTGCCCGTTAGATTCTTTGAATCTTACGGGCACTTATGCAGCACCACGTGCTGCGAAGGGAGCAACGCGACAGCGAATAGATTCAATGTCATTTCGACCAGAGGGAGAAATCTTGCTTAAAAAACGTTCTCTCACTGTTACATTCGGTTAGATAGTCCAGGACAATACCATTTCGAGCCCAATTTATTGGGCGCGGCAATCTTGCTGTAAATTTAAAAAACAGATTGCTTCGTCGCTCCACTCCTCGCAACGACAAGAAGAGGCATTGCGAGCGCACGGGGCAAAATGCTTTCATATGCTTGTCATTGCGAGCAAACGAAGTGAGCGCGGCAATCTTGCTGTAAATTTAAAAAACAGATTGCTTCATCGCTGCGCTTCCTCGATAACATGGTCTCCTCCCCCTTTTAATTCGGCGTCACAATGCGCAATGACAAAGCAATAAATGTCATTTCTCCCTGCGGTCGAAATGACAATATAAAATTCAACACAGGTAAATAATTATTCACTCTTAAATTTAAAGAACCAATATATAAAAGCTTAATTTCAGCTTAATATAAAAAAATTATTTTTAATTGCCTTAATTAATTTGAAACTTCACTAACAATTCACACTCTAACGCAGCATTCAATTTGTTGCAGGTATAAAAATGAAAACAAAAACTCTTTCTATTAATAAATTATTCCAAACTATTTCAGTTGGTCTTTTTGCGGTCGTGTTATTAAGTGCGGCTGTTATTAACAACAGTAACGCATCACTACCACTACAGGACAGCCAGGGTAACCCCCTGCCCTCACTTGCCCCGATGTTGCAACGCAGTATGCCCGCAGTTGTAAATATTGCCACAACCAGCTTTGTACAGGTGCAACAAAACCCTTTACTCAGTGACCCTTTCTTCCGTCATTTTTTTAATATACCGAACCAGCAACCACAAACCCGGCGGTCACAAAGTCTCGGCTCCGGCGTAGTCGTAGATGCCGACAATGGTTACATTCTTACTAATAACCACGTCATTGATAAAGCCGATGTTATTAGCGTTACGTTTAAAAGCGGCCATGTTTTAAAAGCAAAGCTTATCGGAACGGATCCAGCAACAGATATCGCAGTCATACAGGTAAAACCTGAAGCCACACAAAAGCTTGTTGCACTCGCTTTTGCCGATTCAGATAAACTACGTGTTGGCGACTTTGCCGTTGCTATTGGCAACCCGTTTGGCCTGGGGCAAACCGTCACTTCAGGCATTATCAGTGCACTCGGTCGAAGTGGCCTGGGTATTGAAGGCTACGAAGACTTTATCCAGACCGATGCGTCAATTAACCCAGGCAATTCCGGCGGGGCACTGGTTAGTTTAAATGGCAAGTTGATAGGCATTAACACCGCTATTCTTTCCAAGAGTGGCGGTAATGTGGGGATTGGTTTTGCTATACCAATAAATATGGCAAAAGTGATTATGCAACAACTGATTGCCCACGGAGAAGTAAAACGTGGCCAGCTAGGTGCACAGGCACAGGATCTTAATCCCGACCTTGCCAAAGCCTTTGGTATTGATACACATAAATCCACTGCATTTGCTGGCGCGGTTATCACACAGGTGGATGAGAACTCCGCAGCGGCACGCGCCGGGCTTAAAGCCGGTGATATTATTATTCGTTTTAATGATAAGCCTATTCGTAACGCCGCTGCTTTACGGAATACAGTCGGACTATTACGCGTCGGCGAACAGGTTCATATGCTGGTATTGCGTGAAGGGAAGCAACTTAGCCTGACAGCAAGGGTTGAACAAAACAATCTCAGCCAGGTAAAAGCAAGACATCCCCGTTTACAAGGTGCGGTGTTCAGTAATATTACCCAGGGCTCACCTCTGTATGGTCGAATACAAGGGGTTATTATTAGTGGTGTTGAACGTGGCAGCCCGGCCTGGCAAGCAGGCTTACGCAAAGGTGATGTGGTTACCTCGGTTAACCGCCAACCCGTAAGCAATATAAGAATGTTTAACAAGCTGACTCAGTCCGGCAGCACCCTACTGTTAAATATACACAGAAAATCCGGTTCGTTATTCCTGTACCTGCAATAACAAGTCATATAACCCTGTCGGCCCGGTGGTTAAACGCCAGGCCGGCAAAAATTCTTCTGCTTTATTGCCTATACTAAAAACCTGTAGGGATAAATTAAGTGGCAGCCAATGGCCAATATTACCGAGCTGAAAAAAATTCTGTATGTTGAAGACGAGGCAGATATCCAGGCCATCGCGCAAATTGCGCTCGAAGCCGTTGGCGGCTTTGAAGTGGTGATGGCCAGTAGTTGCAACGAAGCACTGAGAGCACTCGAAAACTTTAGCCCAGACCTTTTGCTGCTTGATGTGATGATGCCTGAAATAGACGGCCCTACCACCCTGCAAAATATCCGAAAAATAGCTGATTTTTCACAAACCCCCGCTATTTTTATGACCGCCAGGGTCATGCCCGACGAAATCAAGGTTTTACGGCAGCAAGGCGCTTTAGATGTTATAGCCAAACCCTTTGACCCAATGGAACTGGCTAACCAGATCAAACAAATCTGGGAAAATGCATAATATCTTCAAAATTATCGCCGAAATCAGAAAAAATATACATTACTATCAATAGCTTACATTTAACATAAATTATTCTTTTGCAAGACTTGATATTATTAATAACTGCATATATATTAGTATTAAATAAAATACTAATTTAGTGAGGTACTACTTATGTCTTTAATTAAAAACTTTCCATCCGATGGTGTTGTAACAATCAACCGCGTTATCCTGAAACCCGAATATACAATCGACGATTTACAGGAACGCGTTGCTTTTTTATGTGAAAACGTAAAAACCTACCATTCAGAAACCGGTTTTGTCGGTGGATTTGTCGCCCTGAATACAGGTGCGATTTCTAATGAAGGCTCAACGGTAGGCCAGGCTGTTGATAGCCCGTTAAAAGATAAAGAAGCCCTTATCGTTACTTTCTGGAAATCTTTTGCAGAACATGAAGAGTCTCATAAGTCTGAAACTTTCCAGCCTTTGTTCGAAAAAGTTCTCGAACTTTGCGAAAACGGTAACGAAGAAATTGCTTATGACATGATGTGGTCCGGCGCGGCTTACAGTGCTGAAGAAGCAAAAGCGGCTAAACAAGCTAAAGAACAGTACGCTGCCGCGTAACAACAAAATTCTGGATTTCCCCCTGCTCATGGATGAGCTTTCTTCGTGGTTTGATTTTTAACCGCCAGGGCGCAGAGGACGCCATGGTTAATATTTTTTATTTACAAGATTGCCGCGCTATCGCTCGCAATGACCTATCCGCTTTTTCTTCGTGCGCTTTGTGTTCTTCGTGGTTAAATTAATATTTTTTCGCCGTGTCGCCGTGGTTAATAATCTATATTAAAATCAAATTATTACCGTAGTCACTTATTAAGACTATTTGCCATTGGCAACTGTACTGTGTTCTGTTGATGCAACGGCTAAAACGGCTTCGAGTATCAGGTGTAGATCTGCCTGAGTAAAGGGTTTGGCAAGGTAGTCGTCCATACCGGCCTGCAGGCATTTTTCCCGGTCTCCTTCCATTGCATTGGCGGTCAGTGCAATGATGGGGATGTGTGCGGCACCGATTTTTTTCTCTTTCGTGCGAATAGCTCTGGTTGCTTCAAAGCCATCCATAACCGGCATCTGGCAGTCCATTAACACTACGTCAAAATTTTCCTGTTTTAATGCATCCAGAACCTGCTCGCCATTTTCAACCGCCTTGTACTGGCATCCAAGCTTGTTGAGTATGGTGGTAGCAACGATCTGGTTTACCTTGTTATCTTCAGCAAGCAGAACATTTAAATTGAGTTCAGGAGTATCGGTTTGTTCAGTTGATTGATTATCACTTTCAGACTGGAAGTCACCTGTCAGTGTCTGGCAAATTGCCTGGTATAACACACTCATGCGAACAGGCTTGTTTAACATATGCAGTACACCAATGTCTTCGAGTTGTCGGGCGTCAATGTCCTGCGCTATTGAGCTCAGAATTATTTTGGGCATATGCTTAAGTTCAGGCGTATCGTTAAGCTTACGGCATAAATCCAGGCCACTGATCTTTGGCATCATCATATCGGTGATAATAAGGTCAATGTTCTGATTTTCTTTTAGTGATAAAAAGTCCAGTGCATGTTCTGCATCATAGGCGGTTAAGGTATTAAACCCCCAGTGTTGCGCCTTGGTCTCAAGTATTTCACAGTTGGTTCGTGTATCGTCAACAATTAAAACTGTCTTACCTCTAAAAGCATTCTCATGAGATATTCGTTGTTGCTGTGCATCAGCATTATACCTGAGCTTAACAGTAAACCAGAAGGTTGAACCTTTGTCCGGTTCAGACTCAATGCCAATTAC
>JALTLP010000103.1 GCA_027001895.1 Chromatiales bacterium
GCGTTCCCGCCAGTTGCTGCGGTGTTCTACGTTGTGACTTCGATCTCGATGTTCAGCACGTTCGTGGTTGCGTTCGCTGGCCATGCTGTTAAAACTTGCTGCGCTGAGGGCTGCAAAGCAGGCAGCAATAACTAACTGTTTTTTAACTGAATTTTTCATTTTTGCAATCTCCTGAGTCATATTGCGATGTTGCAGCAATACCATAACAAGGAGCAAATGAATGTAAGCTGAATGAACAACGTATTCTTCCGGGCTGTTTTATGCCGGAGTAGTGGGCTAGCCAGCAATAATTAAACGGGATGAATCAAGCCGTGCATAGGCTTTATTCATACTGGCAATTAAATCATCTTTCTGGTTTATCAGGGTATTGATTTCATCATCCCGAATATTCGGGTTTTCTTTTTGCAAGGATGTTAAGCGCTGAATCTCATGGTTAAACTCAGTCGTCATTTCGTTGGTTCGAATTTTTATTTGTTTATTACAATCATGGCTTGCGCTTGTCTCTGCACAGGCAAACATCGATTGCAGGCTTTCCTGATGGTTATGAATAAGCTGGCTGATAATTTTCTTATTCAATTGTATTGCCGTCCCTTGCAGAGCCTCGAAAGAAAACTTGTCAGTCAGATTATTACCGGAAGCATCCACAACAAGGCGTATAACGGCTGGAGGCATATGGCGATGAATTTGCAGCTTTTGTGGTGCGCTGCATTCAATAACAAAAATACATTCGAGTAAAATGCTGCCTTGTTTGAGCCCGGACAGTTTTACAATGCTGAGGGCTGTATTGCCATGTTCATTAGAAACAAGTTGATCAATTAAATTAACCACCATCGGGTGTTCCCAGGTCATAAAATACATATTTTCATGTGCCAGTGCATGGTGGCGGTCGAAAGTAATGGTTGCACCTTCATCCGGTAAATCCGGGAAGTGGGTGATTAACATATGATCGGTCGGGTGCACGGTAAAACTTTTTTGTGCATGAAAATCAAAGTCGATTCCGTACATATCAAAAACGGCAGACAGGTAATTTTCCAGACTACGATCATGATCCCAGTACTGAATATTGGCGGCAATCTCGTTGGCTTCTGCCTGTTGGTAGGGATTAAGTTCAAGAAAACGATCTCGTCCCTGTTGTAACTTCTGATTAAATTCGCTGGTATCGGCCTTAACTATATAAATAAACTGCTCAATAGAAAAGGCATCAAAGTCGGGATTAACAAGGTAATTATTTAATTCGTCCTGATGCTTCTGAATGACAGCCTGTCCGACCGGGCAGGTTTGCATAAAGGTATTCAGGCCATTGTTATACCACTGGTACATTATGGCCTGGGCGGAATGTTCAAAATACGGTATATGTAGGTGTATTGTTTCCAGTTGACCAATTCGATCCAGCCGGCCAATGCGCTGTTCAAGCAAGTCGGGGTTATATGGCAGGTCAAACAAAACCAGATGATGTGCAAACTGAAAGTTTCTGCCTTCACTGCCAATTTCTGAACAGATTAAAACCTGTGAACCGTCTTCCATATCGGCAAAAAATGCGGCTGCGCGGTCGCGGTCGATAATGTTCATGTTCTCATGAAATACTGCTGCCTGCTTGCCGTATTGCTGGCGTAATGCATTGGCGATATCAATGGCTGTTGTTGCATAAGCACAGATCACCAGCACCTTTTCATTGCGATGTTTTTTAAAAATATTTGCCAGCCAGTCAATGCGAGGATCAATTTCGGTCCAGTGAGTCCCTTCATCGGTAAATACATTCTGGTAAATTGTTTCCGGGGTAAGCAGTAACGGGATATTAAGTTTTGCAGGTTCATTCGATTCAATATAGGTTTGAATCAGCGTCTGGTAGACGTCCGGCATTTTTAACGGGTAGGCATGAGCCTCGCGTTCGGGGAATCCTTTAATCGCATTGCGGGTGTTTCTGAACAGAACTCGTCCGGTACCATGCTGGTCAGCAAGAATCTGGATTAACTGCTGGCGTATGGCTTCATTGTTCTGCTGAGAATTAAAAGTATCGACTAAAGCCAGATAGTCATTATTACCTTTGAATAACCGGTTTAAAGTTTTTTTGCTTTCATCTGTTAAACTGTCTTCATCAAGCAGGTTGTCAATAACATGTGCAATGGTTTTAAAAGACTCAACTTCTTCAAGAAACTTCGCAAGATTGTGGTAACGGTGTGGGTCAAGTAAACGCAAACGTGCAAAGTGACTTTCTTCACCGAGCTGTTCCGGTGTTGCGGTTAATAGTAATAAACCCGGAATTGCCGCGGAAAGTTTTTCGATATAAGTGTAAGCCTGACTGGGTGCACTTTCCGACCAGGATAAATGATGCGCTTCATCGACAACAAGAATATCCCATTCAGCCTCGATAAGTTGTTCAAGCACTTTTTCTTTATGAGTAACAAATTCAAGGCTGCATAATAACAGGGGTTCGTCAATAAATGGGTTGTGCTCACTTTCGAGCGTGTCCTGATAACGCTCCTGATCGAATAAACTCATCTTAAGATTAAAACGGCGCAGCATTTCAACCATCCATTGATACATCAGGGCTTCAGGAACAATAATCAGAATACGTTGGGCGCGGTCAGAAATTAGTTGCTGGTGTATGATTAAACCGGCTTCAATGGTTTTACCCAGACCAACCTCATCGGCAAGTAGTACGCGCGGTGCACTACGACTGGCAACCTGGTGTGCAATATAAAGCTGGTGAGGAATAAGGCTAACCCTTGGGCCAAGTAAGCCGCGTGTTTCTAACCTGGAAAGTTCAAAACGTTTTTGTAATGTCTGGTAACGTAATGGATACCATTGCTGTTTATCAATCTGGCTGGTCAGCATTCTATCCCGCGGCTTGTTAAGCTGGGTTGAATGGCTTAACTCCCCCTCGGTTAACTGGCATGATTTACCAGCTTCATCATGGCAGTGGTAAACGATTAAACCATCACGTTGTTCAGTTTTTTCAATCTGGTATTGTTTACCTTCTTCCGATTCAATGCTGTCACCTTCAAAAAAAACAACGCGGGTAAGCGGCGCCTGGTCGATAGCGTATACTCGGGTTTGCTCACTTGCCGGGAAATGAATACTGACACGGCGGGTTTCAACCGCGGCAACAACACCAAGGCCGAGATCCGTTTCTGTATCACTAATCCAGCGCTGGCCGATAACAAATTCAGACATATATTCTCACTATAAACAGGGCGATAAAAAATTAAATCAGGGTAAACAGCAGGCGACGTATTTTAATGCCTTATGCAACAGGAGTATAGAAGGTATTCGGTTTATTGCGTTAAATAGCAGCTTTAATACTGGCTGCGCTGTTTTGATTCTTTAAATACCCATGAAAGTGCTGCGCCAACCATAAAGGAATCATTCTGGCGGATAAGTGGACTGTCCATAAAAACTGCATTATTTAAATTATCGTATTTTGCAAACAGGCCAAACCATAACCGGTCGAAACGATGGCTCACCGTAATGGTAATGCGTGAACCGCTATAACCGGCGCGGGCATTATAAGCCGGACGAGTTGCGGTTGCGTATTGTGGAGCAACTTCGTAAAAATAATCGTGGTATTCTTCACTTGCCCAGACCGGCCCTATAGAAACAGCGGTTTCCCATCCTGAATAATAGCGTAGTTGTAAATAAGGTGAGAACACCCAGCCTATCGACTCGGTATGGCTAAGATCAGTCGCAATAGCGTTGCGTAACGGCAGGGCAAAGCGAACACGTAAATTCTTATCTTGAGACTGATAAAGATTAAACTGAACCCGTGGCCCCAGCTCCAGTATCGGATCCAGATCCGGCATACCAGTACGAGCCCGGTTATCCTTGCTGTCAACAGGCAAGGCAAAAGCTGTGCTCAGGTCAATCTTGACGGTCTCGCCGTTATAAAAGTAAAAGCGACCCCCTTCCTTATCAACTTTTAAACGTTTGCCGTTATAACGTATATAAGGAATAGGCGCGGCATATTCCGAACGCTGATCAGAACCGCGGTAATGTGGCAAACTTAAAACACCAAGGCCCACACCAAGTTCCCACTTGGGTTTGTCTTTTTTTATATCTTCCTCAGCATAAGTTGGGCTGGCAAATATGATTAAAGATAATGTGCTTACAAAATATTTACTAAAGAATTTTGTCATTTAAGAATCAACTTGTAGTTAAAGTGAGATCAAAGCTCTGGCGTTAAAATATTTATGCAGTATACTGAATTTGGCATTTGATTACTAAATATATAATATGTTTCATTAAAAAACAGTTTTTAAATTTTGCAGGGAATTAATTTGTGACGCCGCTTGAATCCTATCAACTTGACCTTAAGCGTAGTGGTTTTATTGCCGACAAGGCACAACAACATGCGGTAGAGTTAACCAATGCTTTGTACGAGAAATTAGTTACCGCAAATCATACTGAGTCAGCAGGTTTGTGGAGCAAACTGTTTAAATCAAGGCCTTCCTATATAAAGGGCCTGTATTTCTGGGGGGGCACCGGTCGGGGAAAAACCTATTTAATAGACTGTTTTTATGAATGCCTGCCGTTTAAAGAAAAACACAGGGTACATTTTCACCATTTTATGCTGGATATACATGAACAGCTACGTCAGTTACCGAAATCACCCAATCCGTTAAATATTGTTGCCGAGAAGTATGCCAGTCATTACCAGGTGTTATGCCTTGACGAATTTCATGTGCACGATATAGCCGATGCAATGTTAATGGTTGGGCTGTTAAAAATTCTGGTAGAAAAGGGTGTAACGCTGGTTGCGACATCAAATATTGCCATTAAGGATTTGTACAAGAACGGACTGCAACGGGAACGGTTTCTGGAAGTAATCGATTTACTTCAGCAAGTAACAACTGAATATGATCTGGGAGACGATGTTGACTACCGCTTTAACAAACTGGATAAAAGTCCGACTTATTTTACTGGCCTGAATAATGAAAGTGAGCAAAAGCTTGAAGAATGTTTTGAAAGTATTATTCCTACCAGAGCCAAGCATAACCGGCAGATTACAATTAATAACCGTAAACTGGATTACATTGCGCTGGCAGACGATGTTATCTGGTTTGATTTTTCGGCTATCTGTGAAACAGCGCGTTCAGCGCATGACTATATTGAAATAGCCAGGCAGTATACAACGGTTGTTATCAGCAATATTCCGATTATGGATGAATCATACGACAGTGCCGCCAAGCGTTTTATTCATCTTATAGATGCACTTTACGACCATAATGTAAAGCTTATTTGCTCTGCTGAAGTTGAGCCAGAAAGTTTATACAAAGGTAAGCGGTTGGCATTTGCTTTTGATCGAACCATTAGCCGTTTAACAGAAATGCAAACGCGGCATTATCTTGCTTTGCCGCATACTTTGGCGGGGAGTCGTGTTGCGCAACAGTAGATTTGAATTGTAAGCAGGCTTGCGCCTATAGGTGATACATTGGTTTTTCTTGTCATTGTGAGTCACTAAGAGACGCGGCAATCTTGTTTTTTGCTCAAAAACATTTCGCCTCGCGCTGACGCGCTTTAGGCGAGCGTACTTTCTTGTGGCAACAAGAAAGTAGCCAAAGAAGTGCACCCCAAATCGCAAAACGTTCATCGGTCTGAGGTTAATGCTCAGGACATTTTGCGACAGGCCTTCCCTGGCCTGATCGCAAAAGCGTGTGCGTCCTGCACACGCCCTTCGGTGTCACTTGCGCTTTAATCCATCCCGATTCACTGCGATTAAGGGGAATAGCCTACGCACAAATTAACTTGGTAAGTTGTTGTGGTTTAGTACGCAGTTCTGTTAGTGGGGTATTCCTCCCCCTTAGGCATGCCGAATAGGCCCCCCTAAAATTCGGATCAAGCGGACGCATGTCGAGCCAGACTTGCTAGCTGAAGCAACGCGTAAGCGCAGCAAGTCAGCGAGTTCGGGAGCGCGAATTTTAGAGGGAGCCTATGAGGGTACAGGCTTTAGCCTGCTTGCCTTGGGGGAAATGGTTTTGGTGACTTTTGCCTAAACAAAAGTCACTCGCCTGCAGGCGCGAGAGCCTGCTTAAAATCCTACAGCGCGTTAGCGCGAGGCGAAATAATTCTATATTAAGCAAAGATTGCTTTGTCACTGAGTGACTTTGCAATAACAAGCAAAGAAAAGTACTTCGCCGGCAGGCGCGAGAGCCTGCTTAAAATCCTACAGCGCAATAGCGCGAGGCGAAATGAATTTAATATAATTAGATTCCCGCCTTCGCGGGAATGGCGAGTAACAAGATTGCTGCATCGCTTACACTTTTAGCAATGACACGAAAAAAAATTACAAAACCCCGAACCCATACACCAACATTTTCGCCTGTAAGGCAGGTGCATCTTTATAAGGTACGGTGTTGTTATCACGAATAATTTTGCGCCCTTCTTTGGAAACCACAAACTTTATAAAATCTCTAACTTTTTTCGATGGTGACGGGTTGGTTACAAGATAGAGTGGCCGATATAAAGAGTACTTGCCTTGTGCAACATTCTTATACGAAGGGATCTTGCCATCAAAACCAATAATTTTTACATTGCGTTTA
>JALTLP010000104.1 GCA_027001895.1 Chromatiales bacterium
AGTAAAGGTTGTGATGCGGTTTTGTTAATTGAATACGCAACCAGTGCATGAGAAAAAGCGGAGGCCATTGAGAAACTCTTTAAGAATAAACCCGGTAAAAATATTTACCGGGTTGGTATTGAGTTTAGTGCTTATTTAAAGCCCATTTTTTTGAATAACATCATTCCCGGGCAAATGCCGGTAATCGCTGCAAAAAGTAATGCGGCTGCGGGAATGTATAATAACCAGTGGACAGACTTGTAGCCGCTTAAATAAATACCTGCTGAAATAAGAATTGCCATAACCAAAAATAACATGCGTTGTGCTGTCATATCTTCGCCCCTTATTTTGTTTTAATGTAAGTTTAAAACTGTAACGCGGTGAAACCGCCTTGGCAATTAAAAAAATGAAATTATTTTAAAGTACTTAAGGAACTTTTTGTCTAATAGTGAAAGTTATTATGGTTTGAACGGTGAATATTTTAACCGTTGATAAAATCAACCGTGTGTTTTTGGAACTAATTCACATAATATTTTCTGACGTTTTGTTAGATTCTCGGGGAGTCAGTTTAATCATTATTTATTGAATACATCCAGGGACGGTTATATGTCAGTGATTATTGATCCAAAAAATGTCAAAGTAACTATCGTTAAATCTCCAAAAGTAACAGGTATAAAGCTTATAAGTAAACTGCTGGGGGTTGCAGGTAACGGCTTCCCTATTATGAACTTCAATACAACGGGGATTTGGTTAGATGCTGTTGCAACGGTGAGTATTAAGGATACCAGGCAACTTCAGAATAGCAAGCTGGAGCTTGGCTTTGTCAATATAATAACTGAAAGTGTTGATAATAGTTATTATGAGGCAAACGACCCTGCTGATGGGGGGCTGATTACCTCCTGGACAAAAAACAAGTTTTGGCCATGCTACGATTCCCCTCCAAATAAAGGGAAGGGGAACTGGTATAATGCAGACAAAAATGGCCTCCTTGCGAATGCGACAGTTAATAAAGATAAAAAAGCGGTTATCAAAGCCTCATTCTGGGATAAACCCGCAGGTGGGGTTAATATGGTTGAAATAAGAAAAAAAGCTGGAATGGAGGTGAACTATCGTCTGGTTGAAAACGTAACAAGAGTAAAGTTTACCTGTATTTTATGTTATCTCACAGAGCCTGGCGCCAGGTATATTCCTCTGCATGTAGTTAAGTGGGATTTTGGTTATCGTGTTCGACCGGACTGGATTAAAAGTAAGCCGTGGCGTAATAAAAATGCCTGGAAACTTAATAAAACTATTGTAGGGGGTATCACCTCTTCCATGCCCGTTAATAATGGAGTTTTTAAGCCCGATGAAATATATAATATGGTAACCACTAATTCGGGAAAGAATAGGACACCGTGTGCACTCTTACAGGATCAGAAGAATAAAAGGGCCAGTAGAACTTTTTTAAAGAAAGTTATTAAACGTAAAAAAGTTTTCACTCTATAAAGAATGTATTATTCGTTCACGCCACCCTGTGTCAGGTTTGCCGGGTTTAACAGGCGTTCAAGTTCTTCTTCTGATAAATCGGTTTCTTCTAAAGCAACTTCAAAAATAGCACGTTTTTGCTGGTAGGCTTTTTTGGCGATTTCAGCGCCTTTTTCATAACCGATAACCCGGTTAAGGGCAGTGACCAGTATCGGGTTTTTATCCAGCGCTGATTCGATATTATCTTTATTTACAGTAAAGTCGGCGATGGCTTTATCGGCCAGCACACGGGCAGCATTGGCTAGCAATTCAATACTTTGTAAAAGGTTGTAGGCTATAACGGGTAACATAACATTTAACTGGAAGGTACCAGACTGGCCGGCAACCGTAATACAGTTATGGTTACCCATAACCTGTGCACAAACCATAGCAACCGCTTCTGGAATAACCGGGTTAACTTTACCGGGCATTATCGAGCTGCCCGGTTGTAAAGCGGGCAGGGCAATTTCACCGATGCCGGCAAGTGGGCCGGAGTTCATCCAGCGTAAGTCATTTGATATTTTCATCAGTGCCACAGCCAGCGTATTGAGTTGGCCACTCATTTCAACGGCGCTGTCTTGTGTTGCAAGGCCAACAAATTTGTTGGCCATTGAGGTAAAAGTAATACCGGTTTCTGAATATAAAACTTCAGCGACTTTTTCGCCAAACTCTGCGTGGCAGTTTATGCCGGTGCCGACTGCGGTACCACCTTGCGGCAGGGCATGCAGTCGTTCAAGGCTGTCTTCTATGCGGTTAATACAACTGCGAATTTGATCGGCCCAGGCGGTAATTTCCTGTTCCATCGTAACCGGCATGGCATCCATTAAATGAGTGCGTCCGGTTTTTACAATATTGGAAGCCTGTGCGGCTTTGCTGTCGAGTGTTTCGGCGAGGTGCTTAAGTGCCGGTAGTAACTGCTCACTTATTTCTATTGTTGCGCTGACATGAATGGTTGTTGGAATAACATCATTCGAGCTTTGGCTCATATTCACGTGGTCGTTTGGGTGTATTTCCAGGCCGGAGTCACGCGATGCAGCGGTTGCAATGACTTCGTTGGCATTCATATTGGTGCTGGTGCCGGAGCCAGTCTGGAAAACGTCGACAGGAAACTGATCGTCGTAGATACCATCGGCGACATCATCGGCGGTATTGATAATGGCACGACAAATCTTGTCGTCCATTAATCCCAGCTTGTTGTTGGCTTTGGCACAGGCATGTTTTACCAGCCCCAGCGCATGAATAAATGTTGCTGGCATGGGTATACCGCTGATAGGGAAATTATCCACTGCACGTTGTGTTTGTGCTGCGTATAAAGCATCGCCCGGAACTTCGAGCTCACCCATGCTATCGCTGACTTTTTTTACCTTTTTCTTAGCCATTGAGTTGTTGTCCTATTTCCATTTTTTGCCAGCTGTGAATTTTTTCTTCTACAACCCGCCAGTTATCGTCCTGTTCCCGTTCAAGCAGAATATCCTTGTGAATAATATACACTTTACCTTCGGTTGCCATCATTTGTTCTTCGACCTCGAAGCCAAGCCTGCGCTGCTGGTCTGTTTTTATTCGAATAATTTTGTGCTTCAGGCTGAATAAGCGGTTATGCAAAAATTCGTTATGTCGGCGATAAAGCCATTGCTGGTAATTGAGTGTTTCAATACCGGGGATGCCATAGACATGTACGTTTTTTGAAACCAGCCGCATATGCGAGTTGATATCCTGATTTTTCACGGATTCGCTAAGCGCCTTGAGCCAGTCTTCTGCAATATGTTGAGCCATGCTCATATAGTCGTTCATTATGATTTTTTCTTTATTGTTATTTTGTAGTATTTGTGTGAGATGTGGACCACAGCACGTTTACTCTATATATATACGCTTGTTTTTACAACAGGCCATATATTTTGTAAATTTGGGCTATGTTTAGTCTTGATAAATTATTTAATGCTTATAAGTTATTGAATAATAAGTTTATAATTTTATATATGTAAAAAAAGCCCGTTTTCATGGTTCGATTTAGTAACTATATTGCCTGTTGTCGGCCTGGGAGGTTGTTTCGTTTCGTATATTTACTCATTTTGAACGGTATTGAGGACTCATAAAATTATTTGATACCTATAAGCCATTGAAAAATAAGTTTATATTTTTATACGTGTAAAAAATACTTGCTTTTATGTGGTGAAGTATTAAAGTGTCAGGCAAATAGTTAATGTATTAGATGAAGTTGTTTATCTAACTGTCTGCAAGTTAACAGTCAGTAGGGTAAGCCACAAAGTGGAGAAGAGTATGTCAGCACAGAGTTATGATCAGGATGTTGATCAGCAGGAAACTATCGAATGGCTCGATGCCATTGAAAGTGTCATGCAGTCAGATGGTGCGGAAAGAGCACATTTTTTACTGGATCAGATGATAGACAAGGTTCGCCGCTCAGGTGCTAATTTACCTCACAGTGCTAATACTGCTTATGTGAATACCATTCCAACCCACCTTCAGCCGGTTATGCCGGGTGATGCAAGTCTTGAGCGTAGGATTCGTGCCTTGATTCGCTGGAACGCGGCGGCTATGGTGGTAAAAGCTAATCGCAAAGCTTCCGAATTAGGTGGGCATATTGCCAGTTTTGCATCTGCGGATACTTTATATGATGTTGGCTTTAACCATTTTTGGCGCGCAGCGAACCATGAACACGGTGGCGACCTTGTTTTTTTTCAGGGACACTCAGCGCCAGGCATGTATTCGCGGGCTTTCCTTGAAGGTCGTTTATCAGAAGATTTACTGGATAACTTCCGTCAGGAAGTGGATGGAAACGGTTTATCATCTTATCCGCATCCCTGGCTAATGCCTGATTTCTGGCAGTTCCCAACTGTATCAATGGGACTGGGTCCTATTTCCGCCATTTACCAGGCGCGCTTTATGAAGTACCTGCAGGATCGTGGTCTGGCCGATACCCGTGATCGTGACGTTTGGTGTTTTATGGGGGATGGTGAAACGGACGAGCCAGAATCGTTGGGTGCTATTTCTTTGGCTGCTCGTGAAAAGCTGGATAACTTAACGTTTGTGATTAACTGTAACTTGCAACGTCTGGATGGCCCGGTACGTGGTAATGGCAAGATTGTACAGGAGCTTGAAGCCATATTCCGCGGTGCTGGCTGGAAAGTGATTAAAGTATTATGGGGCAGCTACTGGGATCCACTCCTGGCCAAAGATAAAAATGGTTTGTTGCAAAAACGCATGATGGAAGCTGTCGACGGTGACTTTATGAACTACAAATCCAAAGACGGCGCCTATGTACGGGAACACTTCTTTGGTAAATACCCTGAATTAAAAGCGATGGTTGCAGATATGTCGGATGATGAAATCTGGCATCTTAACCGGGGTGGGCATGACCCAGTTAAAGTGTATACGGCTTATGCGGAAGCAGCCAAACGCGATGGCCAGCCAACGGTTGTACTGGCGCACAGTGTAAAAGGTTTTGGTATGGGTGCAGCCGGTGAAGGCCAGATGCGTACTCACTCGCAGAAGAAACTGGATGAAGAAGAAATGATTGCTTACAAGAATCGTTTCAATATTCCTATTTCTGATGAACAGGCAGCAAAGTGCGAATACTATCGTCCCGATGAAAATTCTGAAGAACTAAAATACCTCAAAGCGCAGCGTGAAAAACTCGGTGGCTCCATGCCAAGCCGTACAAGTTTTGCCGCGCCATTGGAAGTGCCGGATCTTTCTGTGTTTGAACCTATTACAAAAGGTTCGGGTGATCGCGAAATGTCGACTACCATGGCATTTGTTCGTTTACTAACACTGATTACTCGTGACAAGAAAATGGGTAAATATGTGGTACCCATCGTGCCAGACGAAGCACGTACTTTTGGTATGGAAGGCATGTTCCGTCAGCTGGGCATTTATTCTTCGGTGGGGCAGTTATACACACCACAGGATAAAGAGCAGGTTATGTTTTACAAGGAAGACAAGTCTGGCCAGATACTGGAAGAGGGTATTAATGAAGCCGGTGCGATGTCATCCTGGATTGCTGCTGCGACAGCCTACAGCACCCACGGGGTCAATATGGTTCCGTTTTATATTTACTATTCCATGTTTGGTTTCCAGCGTATTGGTGACCTGGCGTGGATGGCCGGTGATATGCAGGCACGTGGTTTCTTACTCGGTGGTACTGCCGGCAGAACAACACTGGCTGGTGAAGGTCTACAACACCAGGATGGTCACAGCTTTATGGTATCGGGCACGATTCCTAACTGCATATCGTATGATCCAACCTATGCCTATGAACTGGCAGTTATTATTCAGGATGGTATGCGTCGCATGTATCAGAACCAGGAAAATGTGTTCTATTATATTGCCGTGATGAATGAAAACTATCAGCAGCCTGCCATGCCAAAAGGTGTAGAGGAAGGCATTATTAAAGGTATGTACCTGTTACAGGGCGGTGGAAAGCGTCGTAAGAAGGTACAATTGATGGGCTCCGGTACAATTCTTCGTGAAGTGATTGCCGCAGCGGAATTACTCGATAAAGACTGGTCGATTGATGCAGACATCTGGAGTGTAACCAGCTTTAATGAATTAAAACGTGAGGCAGTGGATGTTGATCGCTGGAACATGTTGCACCCACTGGAAGACAAGAAAGTCAGCTATGTTGAAAAATGTCTGAAAGACAGGCGTGGCCCGGTCATCGCAGCAACCGATTATGTTCGTAACTACTCCGATCAAATCCGCAAGTGGATACCTGCAAGTTATACAACTTTAGGTACGGACGGTTTTGGTCGTTCGGATACGCGAGCGCAATTACGTAAACACTTTGAAGTTAATGCACAATATGTTGCAGTGGCTGCGTTAATGGCACTGGCAGATGATGGCCAGTTCCCGGCAGGTAAAGTTCAGGATGCGATTGAGAAATACGGTATCGATACTGAAAAAACAAACCCTGCTATTGCGTAAAATGTAAATATTCCCCCTCCCTTTACGGGAGGGGGCGAGGGGGAGGGTAGTAA
>JALTLP010000105.1 GCA_027001895.1 Chromatiales bacterium
CGAGTATTTATAAGGAAATTTTAATATGTCCAATTTCAAAATTCTTTCAGTTGATGATGAGCCAACCAATCAGTTGGTTCTCGACGAGATCCTGGAAGATGATTACGAAGTAAAACTTGTTTATTCAGGTGAAGAGTGCCTTGAAAATGTTAAGTCATTCAAGCCGGATTTAATATTACTTGATATCAATATGCCCGGTATAGACGGTTACGAAACCTGTACACGATTAAAGGACGATGCCGAGACAAGCGCGATACCTGTTATTATCCTTTCTGCTTTATCGAGAACCGAGGAAAAGCTAAAGGGTTATGAAGTTGGTGCAGAAGACTATATACCCAAGCCATTCGACCACGATGATTTACTCAGTAAAATAGAAAAGTGTCTGGAACAGCATTCAGCTAGCAGGGCAGAGGTTGAGCCGCATGTTACGGCAGAGACCGAGTCAGACAAGGAAACAGAAGAACTTCTAAATGAACTGCAAAGTTCTCGCACCATTGCGATGGATGCAATGCGATATACCAGCGACCTCGGAACCATTGTTAAATTCTATGAAGACAGTGCTCAGTGTAAAACTTTCGAAGAACTTATGGAGGCCACCTTTGTTGCAACAAAGGCACTCGGGTTGAATGCCAGTATGCAGATCCGTGATGGCGCCGATATTTTTAACAAGGCTCAATCCGGGGAAATGTCTGCAATGGAAGCCAGTGTTATCGACGTTTCAAAAGATAAAGGACGTTTCTTTGACTTTAAAAACCGAACTATCATGAACTATAAGCATTCATCAATTTTAATTAAAAACATGCCGATTGAGGACGAAAAAAAATACGGTATTATGAAAGATATCCTGGGCGCATTAGGAAACGGTGCAGAAGAACGTACCCGTACCATTATTCTTGAAAATTCAATGACAAAAAACAGGCAACAAGTTATTGAACTTATCCAGGAAACCTTCAGGGGCATCAACAAGCAGTATGCTACCCGTTCACGACAGAGTATAGAATTGCTCGAAGATCTGGTTAAAGATGTAAACCGGACAATTGAGTCTATGGATTTATTGTCTTATCAGGAAGAACAACTCGAAAGCATTATAGAAAGCTTCAGACAACGGACAGACCTGCACGTAAGCGAAGGGATTGACTTAAGCGAAGCAACAGAAGCAGCGTTGCAATCAATCAATGGTATTTTTGAAGTTTTAAACGTTCAGGAAAATTAAGTTTTTTTGTTAACCTGCCTGAGGTGGGATTAAAACGAATGATACTGAAATTATTTCTAAATATCTTAAAGCTTGTGTAAAACAGGATTTTATAGACATATACTGCTTTCAATTAAGTACAAAAAAAGCAAACTGGCGATCTTCACTTGCTTTGAGGGGTGAAGATCAACGACATATTATTATTTTTGTAGTTTTTAGTTATATATTCTGACGGCGATTTTTAAATTGGAAAGTATGTTGCCTAATGAAATATAGTAAGATTTTATAATTCTTTTAAAATATTTATTGGCACAAAGAGGCGCATTGGATCATCGGTAAAGGGTTCAAACATTTCAAAATGCTGGTAGAAGCCAAGTGCTTCATCATCTAAAACATCAAGAATGACTCCAATTGCTGGTAATCCTGTTGTTGTTAGCTCTACTGCTTTTCTTAGAGCGGTAATCAATGTCTTTTCACCAAGACGTTGTTTTGCAAATTGTTGATCAACAGCAAGACGTGCAAGTGATACAACTGAAACAGGATAACCTGGTAAGCTTTTATCTGTTGGAATTGATTCACGGTTTACAGTTGATGATGCCAATGTGTAATAGGCCGCAATTTGTGTTTTTGCTGCTTGTTCAGCTACAGGTAGTACCCAGGTACGACTAAGTCCTAGTTGCATATTTTTTACAGCAAAGCGCGCCAGAAAGGTATCCATCTCTGGCTTACCGCAGCTAAATCGTTTTAAATTATGTTGAGCTTTATCGACTAATACAAATTCTTGTAAAAAGGCCAATTAAAAGCCCTCTGCATCCAACCGTTTGGCTGCTGCAACAAGGCGTTCGCAAGGTTTACGCTCAGTGTCTTCACATGCAGCGATAAAGTTATCGAATTGCGCATTGGTAAGCTGGATTGAGGTTTCATTTTGTAAAATGAGAGGCGCATTATCACGAATCAAGCTTGTGATAAAATCTGTTAGTGAAGAAAACCCCTGGGCGGCAGAAGCCCTTTCAGCAAGCTGTTTTACATCTGCATCAACTCGCATTTCAATACGTTCTCGTGGAGTTGCTTGTGCCATGGTTTTCTACCTATTTTCTACTAAATACGGCAATCTGCCGTACATTTATTATCGTGTAAAAATACATAAAAAGCAAGATAATGGAAAAATATGCCGTTAAATAAGTGGGGGGGGCAGAAGCTGACGTATCTCCATGAAATTCTCATAAATCCGCCTCAGAATCATTATTTAATGGAAAAGGTGTCGCGTGTGGAAAGGTGGAAAAGGTGTCGCGTGTGGGGAAAAGGTGTCGGAGGGATTTAATTTTAACCAACGAGTCGGGAAAAGGTGTCGCGGGAAAAGGTGTCGGAGGGATTTAATTTTAACCAACGAGTCGATTTGTGGTTTTAGTTAGCTAAGCTTCGTAATACACCAGCCCGAACACATGCTTGTAAGCCCAACCTGGTTGAAGCCATCTCAAAGGAAACGTATCGCTCAGCATAAAATGAGGTTTCTCCTGATAACTTTTTATTATGAAAACAGGTATACTTTTGTCGGTATTTTTGTCGGAACTCCCAAATATGCATTGTCGGAATTTCGTCGGAACTATCTACTAAGTATTTGATTTTATTGAGTCGGAATCGATCATTTCTCATCAAAAAATAGCCTGAAAATAGCCAAAAAAGTAGCGTAACTATATGAATAATAAGGGAAAAACATCGGTTTTATTTGTCTGCATGGGTAATATATGCCGCTCTCCGACTGCTGAGGGTATCTTTCGGCATTTGGTTAAAGAAAAAAATCTCTCGGACAGGTTTATAACTGATTCGGCAGGGACACATGCTTATCATGTTGGTGAGCCACCGGATTCACGTGCCCAGCAAACTGCTCGGTCACGCGGTATTGACCTGAGCGACTTGCGCGGCCGTAAGGTCAGTGTTGCCGATTTTAGTAAGTTTGATTACGTGCTCGCAATGGATAAAGATAATTATGCTATTTTGCGTGATTTATGTCCTTCGACTGAAAAGGGCAAACTGAAACTTTTTCTTGATTTTGCAAAAGATATTGATACCCAGGAAGTCCCGGATCCATACTACGGTGGTGCTCAGGGTTTTGAAAAAGTATTTGATATGCTTGAGCAGGCTTCGCTTGGCCTTATAGAACACATCCAGTCTGAATAACGCAAGGTTCACTCTTTAATATTCAAAGAGTGAACCGCCGGCTTATTAATCTTCCGAATCTGGTTTTGTAAATACCTGGGTTAGTTTTGCTTTTTCACTATCACTGGCAGCCGCTGATTTTGCCTGTGTGCTGCTGGGTGTTTGTTGTGGTGCTTGCTGGCGTTTAACTTCTTGCCGGGGCGCTTCCTGTTTAACGGGAGACAGGTGAGGGGTTGCGTCAGTTTGTTGCTGAACCGGCTTTGTTTCTACCTGTTTTAACGCAGGCTTGTTTTCATTACGTGGTTTAACGGAATTGCCTGGGTTATTTTTTTCAGCTTGCGCTGGCTTTTTGTCGCTATCGGCAGCTTGTGCTACGGGTTTTGCTCTTGAGGCTTCAGCATTTGTACTGGCATTGTTATCAGCCAACCCCGGTTTGGTTTCAACAGGCACAGGCTTTTTTTCCTGTTGTTGTGGTTTCGCTGTTTGTTGCGGAGCCTGTTGGCTGGATGAGTTTGCAGGTTTTTTGTTTTGTGCATGATTACCTGTTTCAGCCGATTTTTGTTCAGCTTTTACATTAGCGGGTCGGGTGTCAGACGCGGATTGCTGTTGCGAAACATTTTGCTCGTTATCCTGCCGAGTATTTTTGTTTTCATTATTACGTCGGTTCTGGTTTGGGTTATTTCGACGGCGGCGATTACCGCGCGGGTTCCCGGATTTATTCTGCTGCTGTTTTTTATCTTTATCCGCAGAAGTTTTATCCTGTTGTGCTTGCTTGTTGGTTGGCTGTTTATTTTGCTCAGGTTTGTTCTGTTTTTGTTGCCGTGGGTTATCGCGGCGGTTCTGGTTATTACTGCGTCGCTGGTTGTTGCGGTTACGATTATTACTGCGGTTCTGGTTAGCCGAACGATTGCGGTTGCGATTTGTTTGAGTACGTTTTTTGGGTTCGCCGGTGCCAAATAATGCACGCCAGATTTTAGTGAAGATACCAACAGTTGGTGTCACTGAGGTTGGGCGTGGTGTGGTCGGCGATACCTGTTTGATGACCGCTTCTTCAACGGGTTTACGTTCTACTGCCTGACCCGGTTGTGTTGTGGCTTCTTCCTGTTTGGTCGCCATTTCGTAACTGGGTGTTGAGTCGTTCACGTTGTCATCATTTTCACGAATACGCTCGATTGTATAATGAGGCGTTTCCAGGTCTTCGTTTGGAACCAGCAGGATATTGACTTTCTGACGTTGCTCAATTTCAGTCAGCACATCACGTTTTTCATTTAATAAGAAGGTAGCAACAGCAACCGGCATCTGTGTTACCACTCGTGAGGTATTGTCTTTCATGGCTTCTTCTTCGATAACCCGAAGAATAGAAAGCGATATAGATTCAACGCCACGAATTGTGCCGTGGCCTTCGCAACGTGGACAAACCAGTTGACTGGATTCTCCCAGTGATGGACGCAAACGTTGGCGTGACATTTCGAGTAAACCAAACCGGGATATCTTGCCAACCTGAATACGCGCACGATCCAGTTTCATTGCTTCTCGTGTGCGGTTTTCAACTTCACGCTGGTTTCTTGCCGGGCTCATATCAATGTAGTCAATCACAACCAGACCGCCGAGATCACGTAATCGTAACTGTCGGGCAATTTCGTCAGCCGCTTCAAGGTTGGTATTAAGCGCTGTTTCTTCAATGTCGCTTCCCTTGGTAGAACGTGATGAGTTTATGTCGATTGAAATAAGGGCTTCGGTATGGTCGATAACGATAGAGCCGCCGGAAGGCAGACGTACTTCACGTTGGAAGGCAGACTCAATCTGCGATTCGATCTGGTAACGTGTAAATAATGGAACCGGGTCGGTGTACAGCTTAACTTTGTTAAGATTATGGGGCATGACCTGCTCCATAAATTCACGTGCCTTGTTGTAGACCGATTCTTCATCAATGATGATTTCATTTATATCATTTCTGAAGTAGTCACGAATAGCGCGGGTAATTAAATTACTTTCCTGGTAAATCAGGAATGGAGCAGGGCGTGTCTGGGAAGCTTCATCAATCGAAGCCCAAAGTTTTAACAGGTAATCCAGATCCCACTGTAATTCATCGATGCTTTTACCAACACCGGCGGTGCGGATAATCAGTCCCATATCGCGTGGAATATCGAGCTGGTTCAGGGCATCACGAATTTCAGAGCGTTCATCACCTTCAATACGGCGCGAAACCCCGCCCGCCCGAGGGTTATTTGGCATTAACACCGAATAACGACCAGCCAGACTGATATAGGTGGTTAAGGCCGCACCCTTGTTACCGCGCTCTTCCTTGCCGATTTGTACAACAATTTCCTGGCCTTCGTTAAGCGCTTCCTTGATATTAATTTTGCCGCTACCAATTTCATAGCCTTCTTTAAAGTACTGGCGGGAAATTTCTTTTAGCGGTAAAAAACCATGACGTTCAGCACCGTAGTCAACAAAGGCTGCTTCAAGACTCGGTTCAATCCGGGTAATGCGTCCTTTGTAAATATTGGCTTTTTTCTGTTCGCGGAGGGTTGTTTCGATGTCCAGATCGTATAAACGTTGGCCATCGACGAGGGCGACACGCAGTTCTTCTGCCTGCGTGGCGTTAAACAGCATTCTTTTCATTGTGTAAAACCTTTTTCTGTCGCACTCGACCTATACTATTTGTATACACCTTCCATAGATGCCATTAGCTATCCATACAGGTGGGTCAATACCGCTGCCTGCCATTTTGGCTGATTATTGCGGTACTTTAACTCCAACATTATCCGGCTTTACCAAATAGCGGGAGTGCAAATATTTTAATTTTAAAGTCTGAACCTTTCGTTAAGATGATTTCAGACACCTATACTGTCATCTGCGCAACTACTTTTAGAGACATGCAAATGAACGTTAACCGGGCGCATGTCGATAAAGAGGAAAAACACTTCAGTGTTTTGGCTGCCAGTTCGCAAAAGCGGTGACCAGCAGAGGGAAATTCGACATTTCGCTGAATTTGAGTGTAGCAGTGTTATTGATTAGCATCAATGACTTAAAATGTTGTTAGAATGCAATCGTTGTCTATAACCCCAAAAATTGGACTCAAATGCCAAATTCCAGTGTTAGCCCGTCTTCTGCCGTGAGAATAATTGAAATTGATGAATCACAGGCGGGTCAGCGAATCGACAATTTCCTGCTTACCTTGTTAAAAGGTGTTCCCAGGAGCAAAATTTACCAAATCCTGAGAAAAGGCGAGGTGCGGGTTAATAAGGGGCGTATCAAGGCGTTCTACAAAATCAGGGCAGGGGATCAGATTCGGATACCCCCGGTGAGGGTTGCGCAGCGTGATAAACCTGTGGCGAGTCCGGCAATTATAAAAAAGCTGCAGGACTCTATTATATATGAAGACGATGAAATGCTTGTTCTTAACAAGCCCGCCGGCATGGCGGTACACGGTGGAAGTGGGGTTAAAGTGGGCGTTATCGAGTCACTCAGAATTGCCAAACCCACCTGCCGTTTTCTTGAACTGGTGCATCGCCTGGACAAGAATACATCGGGTTGCCTGTTAATTGCCAAGAAGCGTTCAAGTTTGCGGTTTTTACAGGATCAGTTTCGCCAGCATAAGCTGAAAAAAAAATACCTTGCATTGGTTAAGGGTAATGCCAAAAACAAAAGTTACCATGTGGAACTTGCGCTTAAAAAAAATACTCTTGCGGGTGGAGAACGCATTGTAAAAGTGAATTCTACGGGCAAGCAGGCGATAAGTGATTTTAATATTATTGCATCAGGAAAATTAGCCAGCCTTTACGAGGTTGAAATTAAAACCGGTCGTACCCATCAAATACGGGTACATGCTCAAAGCCTGGGGCATCCGGTGGCCGGTGATGAAAAATACGGTGACGATGCGTTTAACCGTAAAATGAAAGACTATGGGTTAAAGCGTATGTTTCTGCATGCTCAACTGTTAACAATACAGTTGCCGGATAAAAGCAGTAAAACATTTTTTGCACCACTGGATAAAGAACTACAAAAAGTCTTAAACAAGCTGGATATAAGTTACTCGTGAAGTATAAATGTTTTGTGTTCGACTGGGACGGTACTCTGATGGACTCGGAAGCCAAAATTGTCAGTTGCATGCATGCAGCAATCAGTGATATGGGCTTTGAAACACGTACCGATGAACAAATAAGAAATATAATTGGCCTGGGTTTTAAGGAAGCCTTAACAAATCTGTATCCGGGGAAGGAATCGTTATATGAAAAATTTGTAGAACAGTACAGAAATTATTTCCTTGATGAAAACAGCGAAGCTTCACCATTATTCAGCCATGTTGAACAGTTACTTGAATTATTAACCAAACATTCCTATTTTATAGCAGTAGCAACCGGAAAAGGTCGGCATGGACTGGACAAAGTGCTTAACGAAACAGGATTAAAACCTTATTTTCATGTTACACGCTGTGCCGATGAAACTTTTTCGAAGCCCAACCCACAAATGCTGCATGAAATTATGGATTTTACCGGTGTTGAACCACATGAAACAGTGATGATTGGTGATACCGAGTATGATTTAAACATGGCGAATAACGCCGGTTGTGAGTCGATAGCAATAGCACATGGTGTGCATGATAAAGAACGATTAAAACAATGCAGTCCGGTAGAAGTATTTGCGGATATCAAAGAGCTTTATCACTGGCTTGTCAGACAACATTAAATAAATTTACAGGTGAAGTAAAATGAGTAATGAAACTGAATATAAAGATGAAAAAGACATACTGTCACAACTGGCTTTCGCTTCGCTAACCGAACAACGCAGGGCACGACGCTGGAATATTTTTTTTAAAGGTCTGTTTGCGGCGTATTTTTTTGTACTTATTTTTATGTTGTATTTGCCCGGTGCAACAAAAGATGTTGGTAAGGCAAGCAAAGAGCATACTGCAATTATTGATATTGAAGGTGTTATTTCGAGTAGCTCCGAAGCCAGTGCCGATAATATTATTAGTGGCCTGCGTTCAGCCTTTAAAGCAGAAAAATCAAAAGCTGTTATTTTGCGAATTAATTCACCCGGTGGCAGCCCGGTACAGGCCGGTTATATCAACGATGAAATTTATCGTTTAAAAAAGAAATACCCAAAAAAGAAAGTATATGCCGTTATTGTCGATATCTGCGCATCGGGTGGTTACTATATCGCAGCCGCTGCCGATGAAATCTATGCCGACAAGGCCAGCATGGTGGGTTCCATTGGTGTGCTAATGAATGGTTTTGGTTTTGTTGATGCAATGAAAAAGCTCGGCGTTGAACGTCGGCTGTATACAGCCGGTGCACACAAAGGTTTTCTTGACCCCTTTTCAAAAGCAAACCCGGAAGATGTTAAACATGTCCAGGGTTTATTAAAAAACATACATCAACAATTTATTAATACAGTACGTAAGGGGCGTGGCGACAGGCTGAAAGAAAATGACAAGCTTTTTTCCGGGCTGGTCTGGTCGGGTGAAGAAAGTGTTAAACTTGGACTGGTCGATGGTTTGGCAAGCAGCAGTTACGTTGCGCGTGAAATAGTCAAAGTTGAGAACCTGGTCGATTATACGCCAAGGCCTAACTTTGTTGATCGTTTTGCAGAAAAGCTGGGAGTTTCTTTCGGAACAACATTTTTGAACAAAATTTTATCAAGCAGAGAACTTTGGTGATAAAATCCACATTTCAACAATCCGCTTAATGACATTGGTGTAATTATAAAGTATATATTGCATACAGGCAGGGGTTGTTCAGGGTAAAAATCATGCTGTTTTTCTGGTTATCAGATTGTTGTTAAAACAACGTCATTTCTACAGTCTGCGTAAGCGGGCATTGTTTGTGTCGCTGGCTATAAGCATTGTAGTCCTGTTGCTTTCCCTGTTTGCGCATTATAAATTAAACAAGGCGCATACCCATGCGCTGGAAAATATTCAATTAAGAACGCACTATCTCGAAAAACTAAACTTTGTTCGCACAGATATTCTCGCCGCTTATAAAGATTTAAACAATTTTCTATTAGCCCCAGAAAAAAATGAATACCGCAAAAGTATGTTTGCTTATATCGCAGACGCACAACAACAAAGCAAACAATTACAAAAGCAATTAATGACGATTGCGTATATAAATTCAGGGGCTTCATTTGATTTAATGGATTATCTGGATGGACTTAAAAGCGAAATAGAAAATCTGATAGCGGTCCGGCTTAACAGTTCATTGCTTTATCCATCGCTGGCCGTTGCCTCTGAATACATGCGCCCAAATCGCGCCAGAATGTCCGATGCGTTGGCAGTAACCCTGTATGAAATGAATACTGAAAACACCATAAGAAATGATCCGGATACCTATAACGTTTTTATTAAAACACGCTTTTTCTGGAACAAGGTGCTATCTGAGTTTCGTATCTATCTGGCAAATAAGACCGGAACTTTTGATGCAAAAATACTTCCACGTCAGGAACGATCTATTGTTGTTAATTACAATCGTTTTCGTGAGCACCTGAAAACGTTATTAAAATTGGCAGATGAACAAAAGCTGGGTTTTGAAAGCATCTATGCAGCCAAAGAGATGGCTAAGGTTTCTGCTCGCTGGTTTGAAGGCTTTAAAAAAATAAGAGTTATTCATCAGTCTGGCAACTGGCGATTAGATACAAAAATTTTAAAAACCAGAGTGACACCCGCTATTAACAAGGTTGTCAATGAATTAACAAGACTTGAAGAACTTACAACAGTCTCGGTAACGGATGATATTAATAGTTTTGCAAGACTAAATAGTATGCAAAACGGCGTGCTGTGGTTTGTGTCACTGCTGGGTATATCCTTTATTTTGCTTGTTATATATTCGCTGGATAAGTTTGTTTTTATGCCAATTGCCCAGGTGAGTGCAGCCCTTAAATCAGAAGCACTTGGTAAGCAGGACGAAATCATTCCTGCTGTTAAGTCTCAGGAAGTTAATAACCTGATATTTGCTTTTAGTGAAATGAGTCGTCAAGTGCGGGTACGTCAAAGCGAACTGGAACATCTTGCGCTGCATGATGCTTTAACCGGTTTGCCGAACAGGGCTTTGCTGCTGGATCGGCTTGAACATGATGTTAATACGGCTAAAAGGGATCAACAGGATTTATGCCTGTTAATGCTTGATCTGGATCGGTTTAAAGAAGTCAACGATACACTGGGACATGCGGTGGGTGATGATCTGTTAGTTGAGGTTGGTAATCGCCTGAGTCAGGTCTTGCGGAATGTTGATACCGTTGCCCGCTTCGGTGGTGATGAGTTTGCAATACTGCTGCCGCAAACAAATATCAGTCAGGCGAAAAAGATATCACAAAAAATAATAAAGATACTTAAAGAAGCGGTTAATTTTGATGACATCCAGTTATATGTAACCGCAAGTATTGGTATTGCTTCATACCCTGAGCATGGTGAAGATGTGCATGGCCTGTTACGCATGGCAGATATTGCCATGTATGTTGCAAAAAATAACAAGTCTGGCTATGAAATTTATAATCCGGCCATTGATGAAAACAGTGTTTCAAAACTCGCTCTGACCAATGAATTACGTGAAGCACTTAATAATAACGACTTGCAGGTGTATTTTCAGCCGGTCTTTAATCTTTCCGGGAACGAGTTGCTTGGCGTTGAAGCACTCTGTCGCTGGTTCCATCCCGAGTTAGGCAGTATTCCACCGGACAGTTTTATTCCGCTGGCGGAACATGCTGGTTTGATTAATGAGTTAACCTACTGGATGCTTGAACAGTCTGTAAAACAACTTAAGAAGTGGCATAAGATTAACGACGAATTATCTGTGGCTGTTAATATCTCTGTTTACAGTTTCAGAGAAAAGAACTTTGTTTTGCAGATAAAAAACATTCTTAACGAGCATGATTACCCCTGTAACAAGTTAACGCTTGAGATTACCGAGGGGGCAATGATGGAAGATCCATTGCATGCAGTTGAAGTTTTAACAGAGCTTCAGAGCATGGATGTTAATCTGGCAGTGGATGATTTTGGTACCGGCTATTCTTCGATGGCATACCTTAAAAAATTACCGGTTAACGAACTAAAAATTGATAAGTCGTTTGTCATTGAACTGGATAAAGATGAAAGCAATGAAGCTATTGTTCGTTCAACCATCGAGCTAGCTCATAACTTAAATTTACGTGTAGTGGCCGAGGGTGTTGAAACAGAGGTTGTACTGGACAAGCTAAAAGCATTTAATTGTGATGTAGCACAGGGCTATTTTATGAGCAGGCCGGTTTCTGTTGAAGAAATTGAAAAAGATTATCTGTGAACTTAAATCGCCGGCATGCCTTCTATTTCTAGCATTGCATTCAGGCGTATAAGTGGTAAGCCCATTAAGGTGTTAGGGTCGTCACCTTCGAGGCGTTCAAACAGGGTAATGCCCAGCCCTTCAGATTTAAAACTGCCTGCACAGTTAAAAGGTTGTTCTTTGTTCAGGTAGTTTTCTATTTGTGAGTCTCGCAGGTAGCGAAATACAACATGAAAAGGTACAACAGTCGACTGGACTTTGCCGGTTTTAGAATTGACCAGACTCAGGCCCGTTAAAAAGGTAACACGTTTGCCACTGGCTTCCTTCAGTTGTTTAAAGGCATGTTCAAAATCACCGGGTTTGCCAATAATTTTGTTGTTGATAACCGCAACCTGATCAGAACCAATTACCAGGGCATCTTTATTTTCTTTTGCCACGGCCTGGGCTTTGGCTATTGCAAGCCGTTCAACAAGTTGTTCGGCAGTTTCGCCCTCGTTGGGGGTTTCATCGGTTTGCGGCGCGATGCACTTAAACGGCAGGCCGAGTTTTTCAAGAATTACTTTGCGAAAGGGCGAAGTTGAGGCGAGGATGAGCTGCATAGGTTCTTTCTTTTATTCAATTTCTATCAGTGTTTCATCGGGGGTAACACTATCACCTTTTGAAACATAAATGGCGGTGATTTTTCCGGTGATAGGAGCCTGAATTTCGGTTTCCATTTTCATCGCTTCGGTAATAAGGACTGGATCACCGGCTTTAACTTTATCATCAACTTTAGCCAGTACTTCAACAATAACGGCAGGCATCGATGTGGTAACATGGCCTGGCAAGGTGGCCCTGGGCCGTTTGCTGGTGGAGTGCGCTGTTGTTGCCTGGTGTTCGCCATTACCATTAATTTCGTTGAGTGGTTCAAGTAAAATTTCTTCAGGCACACCGTCTACACTAATATAGTAAGGTCGTTGTTGCTGGTTTTTGTAACCGGTACCATTAAGTTGTATATGATAGGTTTCACCATGCAGGCTGACATTAAATTCTGTGGCAGTCGGCGTGCAAACCGCTTCGCTATTTATCGGTTCGAGTGGTTCAGGTACCAGTTCATCTGTTTCCCGCTTGCTTAAAAAATCCTTACCGATATCCGGGAACATGGCATAGGTTAATACATCTTCTTCAGACTTTGCGAGTTCACCAATTTCATTGCGTAATTTTTCCAGTTCATCTTTTAATAAATCGGCAGGCCGGCAATCAATCACATCTTCATTGCCTATCGCCATATGTTGTACCTGGATACTGACCGGACCGGGGGCCTTGCCGTATTTCCCCTGTAAATAAAGTTTTACTTCGTTGGTAATGGTTTTGTATCTTTCGCCGGATATAACATTCATAACCGCCTGGGTTCCGACAATTTGTGAGGTTGGGGTAACCAGCGGAGGGTAACCCAGCTCCTTACGAACAACTGGGATTTCTTTTAATACATCGTTCATTTTGCTTAAGGCATTTTGTTCTTTTAACTGGTTGGATAAATTCGAAATCATTCCACCGGGTACCTGGTTAACCTGCACGCGAGTATCGAGTCCGGTAAACTCACTTTCAAACTGGTGATATTTTTTTCGTACCTCGTAAAAATAAAAACCAATTTCCTGTAACAGGGGTAAATCAAGTCCGCTGTCAAACTCAGTATTACGCAATGCCGCAACCATGCTTTCTGTGGGTGGGTGTGACGTGCCACCAGAGAATGATGAAATGGCGGTATCAATACCAGCCGCACCATGTTCAATCGCTTTGTACTGGCACATGCTGGCGAGTCCGGCAGTTGCATGAGAGTGTAAATGGACGGGAAGTGTGACAGCATCAACCAGTGCGCTCACAAGTTTAGCCGTTGCATCCGGCGTCAACAAACCCGCCATGTCTTTTATAACAATGCTGTCGCATCCCATTTCCTCCAGCTCTTTAGCCATAGAAACAAACTGGCTGTCTGTATGTATCGGACTTGTGGTATAACAAATTGCCCCTTGCGCATGTTTGCCCGCTTTTTTAATGGCTTCAATTGAAACGCGCAAATTACGGGTATCGTTTAAGGCATCAAAAATTCTGAATACATCCATGCCATTATCGGCTGCACGTTCGACAAAGGCACGCACAACATCGTCCGAGTAATGTCGATAGCCTAACAGGTTCTGACCGCGTAATAACATTTGCAAAGGAGTATTGGGTAGCGCTTGCTTAAGTTGTTTTAAGCGTTCCCAGGGATCTTCTTTTAAAAATCGCACACAGGCATCGAAGGTTGCGCCACCCCAGACTTCCAGTGACCAGTAGCCAACTTTATCAAGTTGTTCACATATGGGGAGCATATCTTCAGTGCGCATACGTGTTGCAATAAGCGACTGGTGTGCATCTCTTAATATAGTATCGGTAATGTGAATCTTTGCCATGCGTTTCCCTTATTAAATTTATAAACCCATGCTGGCTGCAATGGCCGTGGCGATAGCGGTGGCGACGGCTTTGTTTGAGTGTTTTAACGAATATTCAAGAAGTTCCGGGTGTTGTTCTACAAAGCCGGTATTAAACTGGCCGGTCTGAAAATGGGCCGACTTTAATATTTCCAGATGATAAGGAATTGTTGTTTTAATTCCATAAACACCAATATCTCGTAAAGCACGAATACCGCGGTCAATTAACGTATCCCAGTCACGTGACCAGACGATTAATTTGGCACACATCGAATCATAGTAGGGCGGTATTTCATAACCGGTATAAATAGCACCATCGGTGCGTACACCGGGTCCACCGGTTGCAAAGTAACGGGTAATTTTGCCAAAGCTGGGCAGAAAATCGTTTTTGGGATCTTCAGCGTTAATTCGAAACTCCATGGCGTAACCACGTACCGATATATCCTGTTGCTGGTAGCGCAGTTTTAAGCCGGCAGCAATTCGAATCTGTTCCTGGACAATATCGACACCGGTAATTTCTTCAGTAACGGGGTGTTCAACCTGCAGGCGGGTGTTCATTTCCATAAAATAAAAGTTATCATTTTCATCCATTAAAAATTCAACTGTACCGGCATTAGTATAACCACAGGCCTGTGCCGCTTTAACGGCCAGTCCACCAATATATTCCCGTTGCTCGGTGTTGAGCTGAGGTGAAGGTGCGATTTCAATTAACTTTTGATGGCGACGTTGAATGGAGCAGTCACGTTCATACAGGTGGATAACATTATTGTGTTTATCAGCAAGTACCTGAACTTCTATATGACGCGGATCGGCAATAAATTTTTCGATAAACACATCACCACTGCCGAAGGCTTTTTCAGCTTCGGAAATCACCCGGCTGTAATTTTTTTTAAGCTCTTTTTCATTATTACATTGGCGAATCCCCCGGCCACCGCCGCCATTGGTGGCTTTAAGCATGACCGGATAGCCAATTTCGGTTGAAATTTTAATCGCCTCACCAAGACTGGCCACATTGCCGTCACTGCCGGGTGTGACTGGAATATTGGCGGCTATCATGGTGTGTCGGGCATGGGTTTTGTCACCCATTTTTCGAATAACGTCACTTTGGGGGCCAATAAACTGGATATTTCGGCGTTCACAGATTTCTGCCAGTTCCGGGTTTTCTGAGAGGAATCCGTAGCCGGGATGCAGGGCATCACAGCCGGTTTCAATCGCTAAATTGACCAAATGGTGGGCATTTAGGTAGCCTGTGACCGTATCAGGGCCCAGACTATAGGCTTCATCGGCTTTGCGCACATGCAGGGCATAACGGTCTGCTTCGGCATAGACGGCGACTGATTTAATCCCCATTTCCGCGCAGGCCCGCACAATTCTGACGGCGATTTCCCCCCGGTTGGCAATGAGTATTTTTTTTATCATTCGGCTATTGTAGTGTGATTAGTTTAAGCGCCGCAATGCTTTGTTTTTAGTTAGCATTCAGGGTATAATAACCATGTAAAGTTAGAGGTTATTGCCTGTGATTATCTTCATAAAAACAATGATTTACTTTGACAGATATTAACCAGACCGTTAAAATTTGCGCCCTATGTCGAAGCATCAAAATTCGTCTGATTTGAATCCCGATTTAAGCAAAAGATTACCGGTTCAGATCGATCCTGTTCGGTTAGCTGTCGCAAAACAACAGCTTCATGGTGAACTTGAAATTTCACGCTTAACACGTTTAGGCGAGTTGCTGAGTTCAACTGAAGGAAAGTTAAACGTAAAGCTGGACTTCGATGTAGATTTAAACAAGGTGCATTATGTGTCCGGTACAATTGATGCGGAACTTTCACTTTGTTGTCAACGTTGTTTACATGCAATGCAATGGCCTTTGCATGTTGATGTTTCATTAGCGTTTATCGCGCATGAACATCAGGCAGATGAGTTACTGGCCGAATACGAGCCGTACCTGTTACAAACAACACCGATTGTTTTAAGTGATTTGATAGAAGATGAAATTCTTCTGGCTTTACCCCAGGTGCCTTTGCATGACGAGGCAGAGTGTAAACCTGCCGTTCCATTGAAAGAGTTTGATCCAGCGGAAACGGGTAAACAAAACGAGCAAGATGGCCAGGGTCAATCGGCCAGTGAAAGGAAGAATCCTTTCGATGTATTGACAAGCATTAAATCCGATTCAAAAGAGTAAGTACGAGGAATATAGTAATGGCTGTTCAAAAGAGCAAAAAGAGTCCTTCACGTCGTGGTATGCGTCGTTCACATGATGCATTAACTTCGAAAGCATTGTCTATCGAACCAACTACGGGTGAAACACATTTGCGTCACCATGTTAGCCCGGACGGCTACTATCGTGGCAATAAAGTTATCGACACTAATAATTAACAGATTCATCAAAGTATAAATACTTTGGTTTTTATGCAAAGTATTCTACGAAGATATCTTGATAACGGGACAGGCAACTGTCCCGTTATTGTTAGTGGTGGTGGCAATATTCAGTTATAAAATAGTGTATGGATAATAAAACAATAACAATATCACTTGATACTATGGGCGGCGACTTTGGCCCTGATAGTGTCATCCCTGCTGCTTATGAAATTCTCCAGAACTATCGTTATGTAAACCTGATTCTTACAGGTGATGAAACAATTATAAAAAACAAACTTGAAGAATATAAAAACCAGTCTACTGATAAATTTAATTCAAGGATTTCAGTTCATCACACAACTCAGGTCGTCGGTTCGAACGAAGCACCTTCTGCAGCATTACGCGGTAAAAAAGATTCTTCAATGCGAGTTGCGATTAACCTGGTGAAACAGGGTGAAGCCGATGCCTGCGTGAGTGCAGGGAATACCGGTGCCTTAATGGCGACTGCACGTTTTGTTTTAAAAACATTGCCGGGCATTGACCGGCCCGCAATCTGCTCGGCATTACCGACTGTTAAAGGCCATACGCATGTGCTGGATCTGGGAGCGAACGTAGAAACATCACCGGAAGGTCTGTATGAGTTTGCGGTTATGGGGGCTGCATTAGTCAGCGCCCTGGATAACAAGGAAAGCCCGACAGTGGGGCTGTTAAATATTGGTGAAGAAGAAATTAAAGGTAATGATGTCGTAAAAGAAGCCGCTAAAATTCTTGGCCAGAGTGAACTTAATTATATTGGTTATGTAGAAGGTGATGGCATTTACATGGGTGATGCCGATGTTGTTGTGTGTGACGGTTTCGTTGGCAATGTCATGCTTAAAACAAGTGAAGGTGTGGCAAAACTGTTTGCACACTTTATGCGTCAGGCCTTTATGCAAAACATTTTTACAAAAATTATGGGTTTGCTGGTCAAGCCAGTATTAAAAGCTTTAAAGAAAAATATCGATCCACGCGAATACAACGGGGCAAGCTTTCTGGGCTTGCAGGGTATTGTGATTAAAAGTCATGGTGGTGCGGATGCGTATTCATTCAGACGTTCAATTGACGTTGCTATTCAGGAAGTTAAACAAAATGTTCCTGCCCGTATTACAGATATACTGGAAAGGCAACTGGCGCACAGGCAGGCAGGTTAATGACAAAAATATATTCAAAAATTACCGGTACGGGCAGTTGTTTACCCGAAAAGGTTGTAAGCAATGCTGACCTCGAAAAGATGGTTGATACTTCGGATGAATGGATAACCGAACGTACCGGGATTAAAAAGCGTCACCTGGTAACAACCGAAACAACAGCAGACCTGGCCGAACAGGCTGCGATTGCTGCAATGGATGCTGCAAATATAAAAAATGAAGATATTGATTTAATTATTGTAGCGACCACCACGCCTGACAGAATTTTTCCGAGTACAGCCTGTTTATTACAGGAGCGACTGGGTATACATGGTTGTCCAGCCTTCGATGTGCAGGCCGTTTGCACCGGTTTTGTTTATGCTTTAAGCGTTGCTGATGCGTTTATAAAAACTGGCCAGAATAAATGTGCGTTAGTTGTTGGTGCGGAAACCTTATCTAATATTGTTGACTGGTCTGATCGTAGTACCTGTGTATTGTTTGGTGACGGTGCAGGTGCGGTTGTATTACAGGCTTCAGATGAACCGGGTATTTTATCGACACATATCCATGCTGATGGAAAATACAAAGAGCTGTTAACGGTTCCTGCCGGCATATCAGAAAACCCTGCTGTGTTAAAAGAAGGCAAGGCTTTTATGGAAATGAAAGGCAATGAAGTTTTTAAAGTGGCGGTGAATACATTGGGACGCATTGCAGATGAAACATTAACTGCAAATAGTATGCAAAAATCAGATGTTGACTGGCTGGTACCACACCAGGCGAATATTCGTATTATTAAGGCGGCCGCAAAAAAATTAAACCTGTCGATGGATCATGTTGTTGTTACGGTTGATGAGCATGGCAATACCTCGGCTGCATCCATTCCTTTGGCGCTGGATACTGCAGTGCGTGATGGCCGTATACAGCCGGGGCAAACATTATTGCTCGAAGCTTTTGGTGGTGGTTTTACCTGGGGTTCGGCGTTGTTAAAATTGTAAGCTGTTTATTGCAAGAATTTATAATTATAAAACTTTCTCGAAACAAAATATCAGATATTCTCAAGGTGTAACATGTCATTAGCATTTGTATTTCCCGGTCAGGGTTCGCAATCCGTTGGAATGTTAAAAGAGCTTGCAGAAGCCGAGCCTGTCATTACCAATACATTTAAAACAGCCAGTGATGCGCTGGGTTATGACTTGTGGGAAATTACCCAGCAAGGCCCGCTTGAAAAATTAAACTCCACCGATATTACCCAACCGGCGCTATTAGCTGCGGGTGTTGCCTGTTGGAAACTGTGGCAACAAAAAGAAGGCGACACACCGGCAATGATGGCCGGCCATAGTTTAGGTGAATACACCGCATTAGTCTGTTCCGGTGTACTGGATTTTGCCGATGCTGTTAAGCTGGTTGAAGTACGTGGACAGTATATGCAACAAGCCGTTCCTGAAGGTACAGGTGGCATGGCCGCAATTCTTGGGCTGGATGATGACAAGGTTGTTGAGGCTTGCAACAAGGCCGCTGAGTCAGACGTGTTACAGGCCGTTAATTATAATTCACCCGGCCAGGTTGTAGTGGCTGGTAGTAAAGCCGCTATCGACCGGGTGCTGGAAGTGGCTAAAGAAATGGGTGCAAAGCGTGCTTTGCCATTACCGGTGAGTGTGCCGTCACATTGTGATTTAATGAAACCGGCGGCTGAAAAATTGGCCGAAAAATTAAATACGGTGAGTTTTTCAGAAGGCACGATTCCGGTGATTAATAATGTCGATGTCATTATTGAGTCTGACGCAGAGAAAATACGTGATGCACTGGTAAGACAGCTTTATAATCCGGTACGTTGGGTAGAAACGATTAAAAAAATGGCCGGTAATCAGGTCGATAAACTTGTCGAATGTGGTCCAGGCCGTGTACTGGTTGGTTTAAATAAGCGTATCGACAAGTCGATGACGGCAATGGCCATTTATGACCCGGCCAGCTACGATAAGGCCCTTAAAAAATAGATGAGCAAAGTAGATGGGCAAAACAGGCTGACTGGCTTAAACAGCTTTTTTCACTGATAACAACATATTTTAAGGAATAGCGATGGAACTGGAAAATCAAATAGCCCTGGTCTCAGGTGCCAGTCGAGGCATCGGCCAGGCAATAGCTCTCGATTTAGGTGCAAAAGGGGCTTATGTCTACGGTACAGCAACCTCAGAAAAAGGTGCAGAAAGTATTTCCAAGTATATGAAAGATAACGGAATTCAAGGTCGTGGCCTTGTCATGAACGTAACCGACGAAGATAGCATTGCCGAGGCGATTAAAACCATTACGGATGAAAAAGGTCCGGTGACAATACTGGTGAATAACGCCGGTATCACTCGTGACAACCTGCTAATGCGAATGAAGAGCGATGAGTGGGAAGATATTATGACAACCAACCTCAGCTCGATTTATCGCCTGAGCAAGGCTGTGCTGCGTGGCATGATGAAGGCTAAAAAAGGCCGTATTATCAGCATTGCATCGGTTGTAGGGGTGTCTGGCAATGCAGGGCAAACCAACTATTCGGCCGCCAAAGCCGGTGTTATTGGCTTTAGCAAGTCATTGGCTCAGGAAGTTGGTTCTCGCGGGATTACGGTTAATGTGGTTGCGCCGGGCTTTATCGATACCGATATGACCAAAGCTTTACCCGAAGAGCAGCGTGAGGCGCTACTGACTAAGGTACCGCTTGGCCGTCTGGGGGATGCTCAGGAAATAGCCAATGCGGTCACATTTTTAGCATCTAATTCAGCCAGTTATATAACCGGTGAAACAATTCATGTAAATGGTGGCATGTATATGTCATAATAACCCATTGAAAAACAAGTGAATTATTCCAGCCAGTATTTTTACGTTTTTATTCGTAATCTGGGTATGGCATAAAGCACAATATTTCAATACAATACCGCACCCAGCAGTTTTGCTGACAAAATAATGAGGAAAAAACAGAGATGAGCAGTGTTGAAGAACGCGTAGAAAAGATTGTAATCGAACAACTTGGTGTTAAAGCTGAGGAAGTGACAAAAGAGGCTTCTTTTGTTGACGATCTGGGCGCAGACTCACTCGATACCGTAGAATTAGTTATGGCATTAGAAGAAGAGTTTGAAACTGAAATTCCTGACGAAGATGCTGAAAAGATTACAACGGTTCAGCAAGCAATCGATTACGTAAATAGCAATACTTAATACTATTGCGCTGAATACGTTTCCGGGCAACATAATAAAAATAATGTTCCGAAAAATAAAAGAGCCGTACTGTTCAGGTACGGCTTTTTACATTGTTTTATAAGCCGATGTTGCAAGAGTAACAGCGAAAAATCAGGTTTAGCGAATAAATTTACGTAGAGTTTGAGGTGTGTAGTGAGTAAGCGTCGTGTTGTAATTACAGGTTTAGGGATGGTCACTCCTGTTGGCTTGAATGTTAAGTCATCATGGGAAAATATTCTTGCTGGTAAAAGCGGTGTTAAGCGCATTTCACATTTTGATCCATCTGCATTTTCATCGCAGATAGGCGGTTCGATAAGCGAAGACTTTGATAGCTCGCATGTTATAAAACCTAAAGATGCCAAGAAGATGGATACCTTCATCCATTATGGTATTGTTGCTGCAGCAGAAGCCATCGCCGATGCCGGTCTTGAAGTTACCGAAGAAACGGCACCCCGTATGGGTGTGGCAATTGGTTCGGGCATTGGTGGTTTACCCGGTATTGAAAAAGGCCACAACAATTATTTAAAAGGTGGTCCCAAAAAGATTTCACCTTTTTTTGTTCCCAGTAATATTATCAACATGATTTCAGGTAACCTGTCAGTCATGTATGGCTTAAAAGGGCCAAACATTGCTGTTGTTACTGCCTGTGCAACCGGTACACATAGTATTGGTGATGCTGCGCGTATGATCGAGTATGGCGATGCCGATGTAATGGTGGCAGGTGGCGCAGAAATGGCAAGCAGCCCGACCTGTTTAGGTGGTTTTGCAGCGGCACGCGCTTTATCAACCCGTAATGATGACCCCGAAACGGCAAGCCGTCCATGGGACAAAGACCGTGATGGTTTTGTTTTAAGTGACGGTGCCGGTGTCGTTGTTCTGGAAGAATATGAGTTTGCTAAAAAGCGTGGTGCAACCATTTATGCCGAAGTACTGGGTTATGGGTTAAGTGGTGATGCTTATCATATGACGATGCCATCAAAAGGTGGTGAAGGCGCAAGCCGTTGTATGGATGCGGCACTGAAAAATGCGGGTGTTAACCCGGAGCAGGTTGATTATATTAATGCGCATGGTACATCGACTCCCGCGGGTGATGCGGCAGAGGTACAGGCGGTTAAAAAGACTTTCGGCGATCATGCTTATAAACTGGCAATGAGCTCAACAAAATCAATGACCGGTCATGGCCTTGGCGCAGCCGGTGGTATGGAAGCGATATTCACAACACTATGTATTCGCGACCAGGTGGCTTCACCAACAATTAATATCTTTAATCCTGATCTGGAATGCGGTTGCGACCTGGATTTTGTGCCGAATACCGCCCGTGATATAAAAGTGGATGTTGCCTTATCGAATTCGTTTGGTTTTGGTGGTACAAACGGCACGTTGGTTATTGGTAAACTTCGATAACCCGTAACATGACAGTATGGACTGCCTGGAACAGATCG
>JALTLP010000106.1 GCA_027001895.1 Chromatiales bacterium
TCATCCTGGCATCTTTAGCTGGATAAATAGCACCATTAACTGACTTTACCAGTTTGTCCAGATCGTTAAGAAAGCTTAAAGTTCGTTCTCCCCGGTTAGGAAAATCCAGTGCCAGTGTATATCCTTCACGCGGGAATGACATCAAACCACGAGACTTTATATTACCAAATCTTTTTAAAACAGACAGGAATGAAGCCATATTCTTTTCTGATACAAGTCTGAGAATCTCAGTAATAACATCCTTACCATCAGTCAATGGTACAACACATTGATGCTGGTAAAAGCCTTTCTTTCCATACATTCTGTTCCAGTTTAAAATATTATCCAACGGGTAAAAAAATGGCAGGAAATGAGTAGACGACTGTTCTAAATTACGATGTTGCATTTTAAAATATAACTGGTTAAATATTTTTATAGAATATTTATTTAAAGCAAAACCAGGGAAATTAACAGGCACCTTCAACCTTTTTGGTTTCTTGTGCTTTGCAGAATATGCTACAGGATGTTGAGTAGCATGATCACCTGTAAAATATACGCCCCGCCCCAGCTTATCTGCACGTGCGGTAGTATCTATCCATGCAACAGAGTATTCATTTTTATTCAGGTATTGTTCATCAAGTTCAAAAAAGTTAGCGACTGAAGAAAATATCTTTTTATCAACTGTAATATCAGAATTAATAATTTTCTTTAAACTGAATTCAACCCAGGTCAGATAACCGGTCAGCCCCAGCCCGCCAATCGTTGCATAAAAATATTCCGGGTTTTCATCAGGGCTGCATAACATTGCCCTTCCATCAGAACGCAGCAATTCAAAGCATGTAACATGATTACCAAAACTGCCTACACGGTGATGATTTTTGCCATGCACATCATTGGCAACGGCACCGGCAACGGTAATATAACGGGTGCCAGGTGTAACCGGCAAAAACCAGCCATGCGGTACAATAACTGACAGGATATCATCAAATATTACGCCGGCTTCACATCGCAGAATGCCGTTGTCCTTATCAAATGCAAGAACATGATTAAGCCGTGATGAGTCTATCAATATGCCATCGTCATTAAGACAACTGTCACCATAACTACGCCCGTTACCAAAAGCAAGATAGGGTGGCTTTGTAAATTCTGGAGGAGTCAATGACCATGGAGGGATTAATACTGCTGAAGAGTTCTGTTTTGGAATCTGTCCCCATGACTGGTAACGTGAAGATATACATTTGTTCATAATATAACTAAATTGCCAGAACAACACTAAGTATGCAAATAAATGCTACAACATAACTCTCCATGTCATGCAGTGCAAACAGGATAGGATCTTCATGTAACTCTCCACGGTTTGCAAGTAACCAGATACGGCTTAACCAGTAAAACAGCGCCGGAATAATAAACCACAACCATATTGGTGATGTGTACTTGGTTATAACCAGCGGATCATGGATATAGAGTGCGACCACCAGTATGGCAATGTTACTTGCCGTAATCCCCATTCTCGATAAAATTGTAATATCTTCAACTTTATAACCACGATGAGACATATCCATCTCATTTCGTGCTTTCATATTAAACAGCTCAATATAACGTTTCAGTATTGCCAGACTGATAAATATAAACAACGAAAATATGATTAACCAGTAAGATATTTCAACCCGGATAACAACAACCCCGGCAATAATCCGTAAAGTATACAAGCCACCCAGGATTATAACATCTACGATTGCGACTTTTTTCAGTCCAAAAGAATAAAACAGTGTCAGCAAAAAATACCCAAGAAGAACAAGTACAAATTCCCTGTTAAGGGTAAATGCTATTGCAAACGATGTAATAACAAGTATCAACGTAATTATTCGTGCAAAATTAACAGAGATTATGTTTGCTGCAACAGGCCTGAATTTTTTTTCAGGGTGCTTCCGATCAGACTCTATATCACAAAGGTCATTAATAACATATACAGCAGAGGCGCACAGGTTAAATGCAAAAAATGCAATCACTGAATCCATAAATCGGGCGCTATCAGAAAACGTATGAGAAAGAAGTAGTGGAGTGAAAATTAAACTGTTTTTCACCCACTGGTAAACTCTAATTTCTTTAATTAGTGCTGTTACAATATTCATATATTAAAGGGTTCTTCGGTTTGCTGGAAGAAACTTAACTGCCTGGTTTAAGTTTTACTACCTTATCGTTTTTAGTGTTATCCTGAACTGACCGGTTTAATTCACTATTAAACCACAATGTGTCTTTAATTGATGAACTGGGGGTATACTCATTAATAACTTCTTTCATCAGACTTATAATCAACTCACAATTATACTGGCTACAGGCTTTATCGAGTTGTGACAGAAATATCTGGATTCTTTCTGCAGATTCACAGGCTTCTTCGGCTCTCTGAATTCGTTTATGACTTGTTTTTACTACGTTATCACCGATTAAAAGTTCTTCATATAATTTTTCACCCGGTCGTAATCCGCTAAAGGTAATATCAATATCACCGGTTGTGCCATTACCATCACTGACTTCCAGCCCCATCAGTCGTACCATTCTAATGGCCAGATCAAGTATTTTTACTGGTTCGCCCATATCCAGTACAAAAACATCACCCCCCTCCCCCAAAGAGCTGGCCTGGATAACAAGTTGTGCTGCTTCCGGAATGGTCATAAAGTAACGGATAATATCCGGATGTGTCACGGTTACCGGCCCACCCGATAAAATTTGTTCACGAAACAAAGGGACGACGGAACCTGATGAGCCCAGTACATTGCCAAACCTTACCATGCAAAAACGGGTTTTTATATTTTCTTTTTTTGAATACGCCTGTAAAATTAACTCTGCAAAACGCTTGGTTGCCCCCATCAAATTTGTTGGCCGTACTGCTTTATCGGTTGAAATAAGCACAAACGTATCCACACCATTTTCAATCGCTGCTTCAGCGGCAAAACTGGTACCAAAAATATTATTTCTTACACCTTCTATAATATTATATTCAACCAAAGGTACATGCTTATATGCAGCGGCATGATATATGGTATTTACTTTACAGGCTTTAATCGACTGGGACAGTCTGAATTTATTCTGAACTGAACCTAAAACAGGAATAATCTCAACTGATAAATTATATTTCTTTAACTGATTATTTAACTCTTTTTCAATATTATACAGTGCGAACTCGGATTGTTCCAAAAGAACAAGAGATGCTGGATTTAACTTAACTATTTGCCGACATAACTCAGAACCAATTGAACCGCCAGCACCCGTTACCATCACCGCTTTATTTTCTACACATGCTTTTAACAGACTTTCATTTGGTGGAATCGCATCGCGCCCAAGCAAGTCAAGTACATCAACATCCTGTATTTCTTCAACACTGGCCTTACCTGATACAAGGTCTTCCATACCCGGTACAGTTCGCACATGCACGGGATAATCTTCAAGCGACTGTAACAGCACTCTACGTTTGGATTTTCGTACAGAAGGCATTGCCAGCAAAATTTGTTTAACATTATATCGGTCAATCAGTTCCTGCAGTTTTTCTCTTTTATAAACCTTAACACCATGTATCAGGTTACCTTGTATAAACCGGTCATCATCAATAAAAGCAACCACTTTGGAGTCATTCGCATTAACAAGCGCAGTTGCCAGTTGTACCCCTGCTGAACCGGCACCGTAGATAATGACAGCCTGTTTGTTCTTGTTCATCTGAATAACTGACATTAAGTAGGCTCGCATTAACACCCGACTGGCGCCGACAAGTAAAATTCCAAAACTAAAATACATAATAAATACAGAACGGGGAAAGCCGATAGTCTGTGTATACAAAACAAGCGCAGACAATACCAGAGTTGAAATTGCCATACCTTTAACAATAGCCCAGGCAACCTGGATACCCATGTAGCGAAGCAGGGAACTGTACAAACCAAAAGTATAAAAAACAGGAATAGTAATTACCGGTGCTGCGAGGATTATCCAGAAAAAGTTCTGAACATCAGGTTGTACATTATTAAACCTGATTGCGAATGCTGCCCACAGACAAAAGGGTAAAATCAATAAGTCAACGCTGATTAGAATACTACGTTTAAGACGCCTGGAAGCATTGTGCACATCAAACGCCTTATGTACCAGTTCGATATATTTTTTATATTTTTGAACCATACCCAAATTATCCTTAATATTTATTTTTTTAACTTCGTGTCTACTAAAAACAGCATCATGCCAGAGAACAATAAGAACAGTAGTAATATTCCCCATTGCATTGCCGCAGTATCCATAAACAAAACAAGCAATATCCCGATAACGGAACTGAGTATCATCAACAAATACTCAAGTAGCAATGTTTTTTTATTTCCCACTCCTGACAGCACCAGCCGTTGGTAATAATGCGTTCGGTGTGCCTCCCAGAATTTTTCTTTACGCGCAATACGTTTAACCAATGTTACCGTTGCATCCAGAAAAAACGGCATAAATATAACGAGGCCAATCCAGAATGGGAATACCTGGTTTAAATCTGCCCATAAAATAAAAAAAGCAACAAACATACCAAGTAGTGTAGAACCCACATCGCCTAGGAATATTTTAGCTGGTGGAAGATTAAATACAAGAAATCCGAGTGTTGCGGCAACCACCAGCAAGTTTATCAGCGCAAAACTACTGTCTCCGCGGTAAAAAGCAATAATTGCAAAACTTGTAAAACCAATAAGAGCCATGCCACCGGCGAATCCATCCATTCCATCCATAAAATTATACATATTAACTGTCCAGACAATAAATATAACCGAAATAACAATACTCACGGGTTTATGCAGGATAATTTCGATACCAGGAAGTGAAATAGCCGTTAATGCCAGCCCTTTGAAAACCAGCATCGTTGCAACAACAAACTGTACCAGTAAACGAAGTGACGATGATACTGAGCGCATATCATCAATAAAAGCCAACAATAAAATAACAAGGCCATAAGGCAGAATTGAAACAAGCTCAGAGTCCAGTTGCTTGCTTAAATAGAACAAACCAGCAATAGCGGCCAGTACAACGGCAAGTCCGCCGGTTCTTGGTCGGGGAATACTGTGCAAGGAACGATGGTTTGGAACATCCATAATACCGAGTCGCCTGGCAACGGTTACAAGAACAAATGTAGAAACGGCTGATAGCAGAGTCACACTTGTTAACACTACGGCAAACCGGGAAACAAAGTCAGCAAGATCCATTTATAAGAGAATTCTATTTTTGTTGTTATGAACAGCGTTAGCTAATTTTTTCGAGATCATCAATATCAACTTTAACCTGAGACTGGTTACCCATAACATCGAGCAATATCAACACCCGTTCTTCACCCGATCTTGCTTTAAAAACTCCCTCGTAACCGGTCATTGCACCACTTGCAATTCGAACATGATCGCCCACTGCGAACTGATAATCTTCTTCGTGCAGACCTGTATCAGGATTTTCCTGTTGTTTTAATAAAGTGATAAGTTCATCCGAAACCGTTGCCGGGTATTGGGTAAAACGCACCAGGTTTGCAACCCCAATCGTTGAACGAATGAGCGACCAATTATCGGTTGTCCTGTTTAATGAAATAAAGAGATATCGTGGAAAAAAAGCCTCAATACTTGTTATGCGTCGTCCATTGCGCTTACGAGACTTCTGAATAAGTGGTAAGTAAGTCGTATAACCCTGCCGCTCAAGGTTTTCCTGGGCCACTTTTTCTTTTTTAGGCTTTGTGTAAACCAAATACCATGATTTACCAGCAATCTGAGTTTTAGAATCCATTATTTCGTAAAGAAACCCGTTTATCCAGGAAACATATTGTAGTTATTAAAAAAGTGTAGCATAGCCGGGCAATCTATTGAAATAATATCAGCACAAAATACGCATAAATTAGCAGTAAAATTAATAACTTAAATACTTGACTTACGCTAATTACAGTCAGGGATTAATACTCCCCCAGATAGGGGGCAAGGCTGTTTTCACTAACCGGAAACTGTAATACAGCATGCAAAGTCAGAATCTCGTTGAGTTTATCGACATATTGACGCTCTTTTTTATCAACCAGCACGATAACCTTCGCCTCCGGAGCATATTTTTGCAAACTATAGAGCAAAACATCGAGATTACTGATGTTAACCCCCGCATAATTATTGCCGTAACCATAAAAGAACTCGGCAACGATGTAATCGGGAGACTGCTTCTTTAAGCCAGCCAGGGCTTTACGCATTGAACTGAAAGTGTACTCAGTCAGCCCTCTGGAGGCATAAAATGAAGATAATTTTGGATGTAAGGGGGATTCAATAATTGAAAACAAAATCGGCATTATTCGTTGTATCCAGATGAAATCACAAACTGGATAATAACAAACACACACATTTTGAACCAACGACCTTCGCCCGGTTCTATAAAAGCTGAGACCGACGAGCTAACCAGCTATTCCGGCAAAATCCAGGCATAAAAAAACCAGATCAACTTTGATCTGGCTTTTG
>JALTLP010000107.1 GCA_027001895.1 Chromatiales bacterium
GGGTTACCACCACGTTGCTCGGTGATTAATTGTGCGTCTTTAACATGGCCCAGGCCAACATTATAAGCCGCCAGTGCTATCCAGGTGCGATCCGGTTCTTCCATATCAGAAGGCATGCGGTCGATTAAGGAACGTAAATATTGAGCGCCACCTTTAATGCTTTGTTCCGGGTCAGTGCGTGACTCAACACCCAACTGTTTTGCTGTGGCGTTGGTTAACATCATCATACCGCGAACACCGGTAGGAGATTTTGCCAGCGGGTTCCAATGAGATTCCTGATAAGATGTTGCAGCCAGTAAACGCCAGTCAATATTACTTTTCGCCGAAGCTTCGTTTAGCATTACCCGGTATTTTGGTAAACGCTTACTAACGTGGTACATATAGGTATAAGTACCGGCGTAGTCGTAACGGTTAATATGCCCGTAGTGACGTTCAATCAGACTGTCGAGCTCACCGCTTTTCTTTAAGTTATTAAAAAATGTAACGGCTTTATCGTACAACGAATGATCTTTATCATTTTTAAATGCCCAGGCGAGTTGTTGTGGTTCAGAAATATTAAAAGCCACGGCAAGCTGCGGATGGTAGCGTCGGGTAACAGAAAACTCGTTTGAATCGGCTATGGTGTAGTCCAGGCTTTTTTCTGCAACCAGGTTCATTAATTCATTGGCACCGGCATCATTGTTTTCTTTCCATTGCAGGTTACGCCAGGTTTGTTTAATTTCTGCCAGACGTTCGGCGTGGCTGCTGTTTGCAACAATTTCCAGCCTCCCTTCGTTAAGGTCGGCCAGTGAAGTGGGTTTTAGAGGTGCCTTGCGGTTGTAAACTAGCTGCTGGGTTATTGACTGGTAAGCAGGCGCAAATAATACTTTTTGTTTACGTTCTTCGGTAACGGTTAAACCGGCAGCGGCAACATGCGCGTTGCCATCTTCAACTTGCTCAAGGATGTCCTGCAAATTATCCGACTTGATCAAGGTTAATTTTACATTGAGGTAGGTGGCAAAGCGTTGCAGTAAATCGTATTCCATGCCCGTTGGGCCGTGCGGGCCTTCGTAGAATGTGGTTGCAGCATTTCGGGTAACTGCACGCAGCTCACCGGTTGACTTAACCTGTTCGAGTAGATTTTTCTGTGGTGTGCAGGCGTTTAAAACAACGCTGAATAAAATGGTAAGACTGATTATTCCTGCAAAAATACGACTATGCATAATATACCCCGGACCCTGTACACTTAATAGCGGCAATCTGGAGATTTTCTATAGTGCTATTTTGCATAATGAACTCTATACTCGAACTCGTTTTTGCCAGTAGATAAGCCGTTTTGTAAGTAATTGTTTAACCACTAAATAGAGAACCGCGTTAAACAACATTACGGTATATTATAACACACTAATATTTGTATATAACATCATTATATATAAGGTATAGTCATTAAGGCGAGCGATTAGTTCATAGTTTTTTTGTTAATTTTCAATATTTTAGTGTGTTTTACAGCAAATTTGCTGGTTTAGTGTTTGTATGTCATTGTATTTTAGTATGTTTTTATTTTTTATATATAAATCAGTAAGTTAATTAAAAATCGCCGCTATTGCGGTATTTGCCATATTTACAGGCTGGAAAGGTGTTTTATGCAAGTAAGTTTGCCCAAAGTGGGTTTTATTAGTTTAGGTTGTCCAAAGGCACTGGTTGATTCCGAACGTATTCTTACCCAGTTGCGAGCCGAAGGCTATGAGGTGGTGCCGAGCTACCGCGATGCAAACCTGGTGGTGGTGAACACCTGTGGTTTTATCGATGACGCGGTGGCCGAATCGCTCGATACCATTGGTGAAGCCCTGGATGAAAATGGTAAAGTCGTTGTAACCGGATGCCTCGGTGCAAAAGGCGACATTGTTAAGCAAACTCACCCCAATGTACTGGCAGTGACCGGCCCGCATGCCACTGAAGAAGTGATGCAGGCTATCCATACCCATTTGCCAAAACCACATGACCCTTTTCTGGACCTGGTGCCTTCCGGTGGTATTAAGCTAACGCCACGTCATTATGCTTATCTTAAAATTTCCGAAGGCTGTAATCACCGCTGTAAGTTTTGCATTATTCCGGGTTTACGGGGTGATCTGGTGAGTCGGCCAATGGGCGAGGTTATGACCGAGGCCGAAAACCTCGTGCAGGCCGGAGTAAAAGAGTTGCTGGTGGTATCGCAGGATACCAGTGCCTATGGAGTTGACCTTAAATACAAACCTGACTTCTGGAAGGGTCGGCCAGTTAATACCCGTATGTTTGATTTAGCATCGGCACTGGGAGAGCTGGGTGCCTGGGTGCGTTTGCACTATGTGTATCCTTACCCGCATGTGGATGATGTGATTCCACTGATGGCCGAAGGAAAAATTTTACCTTATCTTGATATTCCTTTGCAGCATGCCAGTCCGTCGATATTAAAGTCGATGAAGCGCCCGGCCAATGCCGAGAACACATTAAAACGTATTCAACATTGGCGAAGTATTTGCCCGGATATTACATTACGCAGTACTTTTATTGTTGGCTTTCCCGGTGAAACAGAAGATGACTTTAATCAGCTACTGGACTTTTTAGATGAGGCGCAACTCGACCGGGTCGGTTGTTTTGCTTACTCGCCAATAGAAGGTGCAACGGCAAATGATTTACCCAATCAGATTGACGAAGAGTTAAAACAACAACGGCTGGAAATTTTTATGCAAAAGCAGGCCGCGATAAGTGCAAATAAGTTGCAGCAACGTGTAGGACAAAGCTTACAAGTTATAGTCGATGGTATATCAGAAGACGGCCATGCATTAGCACGTTCTAAAGCAGAAGCACCGGAAGTGGATGGCTGGGTAATTATTAAAGACCAAAGTAGTCTGGTATCAGGTGAGTTTTATAATGTAAAAGTTAGTTCAGCCGAAGAACATGACTTATGGGCCGAGCTTGTATAAAAAATGGCAGATTGCAGATTAAATTACTAAATTAGACCATTATTTTAGTGAATATTGTATACTGTTAGAACTCCGGGAATGAGTCGACGGTTGTTTTATATGGCCCCTCCACATATATCCAGTCGTAGCAGGTAACGGACATTGCAATAATGTACGCTGTTGTTGTAGTACCTCACATTATGCATTTAACAAAAATATTACCAGATAAATGTAATGAACTTACAAGCTCAGTCAAATACATTGCCGGCGGGAACCAGACTGGAATGTTACCAGATACAGAATGTTCTGGGGGTCGGTGGTTTTGGTATTACTTACAAAGCAAAAGATCTCAATCTGGGTTGTGATGTTGCAATAAAAGAATACTTCCCAGCCAGCTTTGCTATTCGTGCTTCAAACACCTGTACAGTTACATCAAAGTCAGATAATGAAGAAGATATTTATAAAACCGGCCTGCAACGTTTTCTTGACGAGGCACGTATACTTGCGCAGTTTAAATCCCGAAGTATCGTTCATGTAAATCGTTTTATCGAAGCCAATGGCACGGCTTATATTATTATGGACTATGAAGACGGGGTACCATTAAGCCGTTACTTACTCAGGTCGAAAGGTTTATCAGAACAGGAAGTTGCGCTGGTTGCCGTACCAATACTTGAAGGTCTGCGTACTATACATGCAAGCAAATACCTGCATCGTGATATAAAACCTTCGAATATTTATTTGCGAAAGCATGGTAAGCCGGTACTTATTGATTTTGGTGCAGCAAGGCAATCTATTGATAACGATTCAGCTCAGACCGGTTTTGTGACACATGGGTATGCACCGTTTGAACAATACAACACACATGACGAACAGGGGCCATGGACAGATATATACGCACTTGGTGCAACCTTGTACCGTTGTATTATGAAAAAAGCACCTGTTGATGCGCTCGACCGGCTGGCATCTTTACAGGCAGGGGAGCCCGACCCGTTAAAACCCCTGTTACTCGAAAAACCCAAAGACTATGGTAATGAAATTTTGTCATGCATCGACTGGATGTTGAGTTTTAAAATTAAAGACAGGCCGCAGTCTGTTAATGACATTATTGAGCGCTTTAAAGAAATCCGCAATAAGCGTAAACACCCGGAAAAGTCACAAACAGTTTTAAGTCAGAAAGATATCGACTGGGATAAAGAATTTATTGATGTAATAGAAGCAGAACTTGCAACCTATATCGGGCCGCTTGCAAAGGTAATGGTTAAGCAGGCTTTAAAAGCCTCGGCAAATCTGGATGATTTATACAACGCTTTATCAATACATATAGATAGCCCCTCTCATCGTGAACAATTTTTACAGTTGTTTTCTGTTCGGGCTTCTACAAAAAATAACAGCGTGATGACAGAAAAAATAACATCGCATATAACAGCAGGGGTATCAGCAAAAAATGCACAATCTGCACGGGAAAAACATTTCAGGCAAAAAGCCGAAGAAGTACTGGCCGGTTTTATTGGGCCACTTGCAGGTGTGCTGGTGGATGAAGCCATGCAAGGTTCAACAAATTATGATGAAGTCATCCGAAAATTATTAAAAGAAATTACAAAAGAGAAAGATAAAAACACATTTCTAACAGAAATGAATAAAATATAATACAGGATGCTATTGTGAAACTGACAACAAAATTTAATCTAATATTAATCTTTGTGCTGGCAATAAGTTATGTGTTGTGTGCTTATTTTTCATATAATATTTTACAGAAAAATGCCAAACGGGAAGTTGTTAAACACGCCGGCATGATGCTTGAAGCAGCACTTGCTATACGAGGTTACACAGTATCGGAAATCAGGCCTTTATTAGCGGAGCAAATGCAGGAAAAATTTTTACCACAATCCGTACCCGCCTATGCTGCAACCCAGAGTTTTAATACCTTAAGAGAAAAGCATCCGCAATATTCATACAAAGAAGCAACACTTAACCCGACCAATTTACGTAATCGCGCAACAGACTGGGAAACAGATATCATACAGGAGTTCTCCAATAACAAGTCGCGTAAAGAAGTAACCGGTATAAGGCAAACACCGACAGGCCCGGTTTTGTTTTTAGCCCGTCCTATCCAGATTAAAAAAGAGGGTTGTCTTGTATGTCACAGTACCGTTAACCGTGCCCCGGCTACATTGATTGACAAGTATGGGCAGAGTAATGGTTTTGGCTGGAAACTTAACGAAATAGTGGGAGCGCAACTTGTGACTGTACCCATGTCTGTGCCAATTCAAAAAGCAAATGAAGCCTTTGTCACATTTATGTTACTGTTAGTTGGCGTGTTCCTGTTTATACTTATTGTTTTAAATATTATGTTAAAGCAAATTATTATTAAACCCATTATGCGTATGGCGGTGGCAGCTAACCAGATAAGTGTTGGCAAACTTGATACCCCAGAGTTTGATGAATCTGGTAAAGACGAGGTGGCAATATTATCGGCTTCATTTAACCGCATGCGCCGTAGTCTGCAAAAAGCCATACAAATGCTGCAACAGCGTGCTGTAAAATAACTTTTTGTCTTTTCAAACACGGCAATTGTTGATGCCGAGGGGTAATTAGTATAACCTTGCGCGTTGTTTTTCGAGCACTATTTTTGGAGAAGTTGCCCTGATTCCGAAGGAATAGGGTACGCACAATGAAATCTGAGGATTTTGTGCGGAACGAGTGGCTGAAGGAGCACGCCTGGACGATGCGCAGGAAGCGCGAGTGTCGCGTGAGGCAGGATGCCGGGAGCGACAAGTTTGTATTGCCCGAAGGGCAATTAAAAACTTTGCTTGTAGTAATAATCTTTTGGAGAAGTGTCCGAGTGGCTGAAGGAGCACGCCTGGAAAGTGTGTATACGGTCAAACGTATCGAGGGTTCGAATCCCTCCTTCTCCGCCATATAAACAAAACGGCTTTCGCCGTTTTTTTTTGCGGTTCAGTCGCGAGCGTCCAGACTGAAATCACAGATTTCAGTTGTTCGCATGGGCCAAAGCAATGCTTTGTCTGTTAACCCTGCTCACCCTTCTCCGCCATCTAAACAAAACGGCGTAAGCCGTTTTTTTTTGCGGTTCAGTCGCAAGCGTCTAGGTTGCCTGTCATTCAGTGAGCTGAAGGATGTTTAAAAGTTTGTCTTCTCGAAGCAAAGCAGAGAGATCTTGAAGTGCAAAAGATTCCTCCGTTACATGTTCGGAATGACAAATGCATACCGTTACTTTAAGAGCGAAGGCAATATCTTATTTTGTCATCTCGAAGCGAAGCTGAGAGATCTTTATTTTTGTTATTAGAAGTTTGTTGAACTAAGTGGGATTTTATTCGGAGGGGGTATTAAGAACCTGCTCAATAACGTTCTTTATATATTCACGCTTAAAAGTTTTTTCAAGTGCAGCATCAAACCCATGCTCTGAATATTTAAGCATTTCCGGTGCAGAGGAGTCGCCACTGGATACAATAAGTTTTATTTGAGGAGCAAATGTTCGTATTTTTGCCGCAAATTCTTTA
>JALTLP010000108.1 GCA_027001895.1 Chromatiales bacterium
AATGGTAATGGCTGATATATTTAGTGTAACCGCACCACTTACGGTAAAAAAAATCAATGCCGAACAAAAAGTGGTTGCCGAGTATTTCAGGCATGAAAAAGGATTATTATACTTTGACCTTTACTGGCACCAACAACAACCTGAACAGGCAATGCATATTGTTGAAGGTGAAATTACAGGTGAAGGCCCCTGGCGAATTGGCGATAGTATTTTTAATGTATTAGGTTGCCGAGGAACCAACATGGATATGGCAATGCAACATGAACAATGGCTGACATATCTGCAAACAGCGGGGAATGATTACCCGCCACAAGGACTTGTTTATGCGATAGCAAAAAAGATGGGAGCCATTATTTAGTTTATGTCGGTTACAGTAAAAGCATTACGTGATTGTGGCGGGTATGTCGATGAGTATGTCGCGCAACTTGCTCGCTGGCACCACGATGAATGGTTACACTTAAACCCCGGAGCCACATTGGAAAAAAGGTTGCTACGTTACCAAAACAGTTTAACAACGACAGGGTTACCTGAAATTTTTGTTGCCTGTTTTAATAATGAATTGGCCGGTTCTGCAACGCTTGATAAAGAGGACATGGATACCCGGGTGCATCTTACGCCCTGGCTTGCAAGTTTGTATGTTGTACCTGAACATCGGGGGCAGGGCATTGCCAGTGCGTTAATTCAATATATAATCAACGAGGCAAGGCAGCGAGAATTTAAAAATATTTATCTGTTTACCGAAGACCAGACAGAATTTTATAAAAAACGTGGTTGGCGGTTACTGGAGACTGTTGAGTATCGCAACGCTGAAGTGGATTTAATGACGCAGCGACTTTAATCTAAATTCTCCGTCCGCTTGCGTCGGGCACAAAACCATTGACGATATAATTAAATTTAAAATTTTAAACACAAATTGAGAAAACAATATGACAATTAAAACAAGTTTGGATGATAAGGCACTCGATCAATTATTCAGAAAGGCACGCAGTCATAATGGCTGGCAGGATAAACCGGTTACAGACGAACAGCTAAAGCAAGTTTATGAACTTATGAAGTGGGGGCCGACCAGCGCCAACAGCTGTCCTGCACGTCTGGTATTTTTAAAAAGCGATGCAGCAAAGCAGCGATTAAAACCCAGCTTGCAGGAAGGTAATGTTGAAAAGTCGATGACGGCCCCGGTGGTGGTTATTATTGGTATGGATATGGAGTTCTATGAAGAATTTGGCACCTTGTTTCCGCATGCCGATGCAAAGTCGTGGTACGTGGGTAAGCCTGAAAAAATTAAAGAGGCGGCCTTTCGGGACAGTAGTTTGCAGGCAGCATACCTGATGCTGGCCGCACGTAGTTTAGGACTGGATTGTGGGCCGATGTCGGGTTTTGATAATGCCGTGCTGGATGCCGAGTTTTTTCCAGACGGTAAGGTAAAATCGAACTTTATTTGTGGAATAGGTTATGGTGATGAATCTAAACTTTATCCGCGTTTAGCACGTCTGGATTTTGATCGGGTTTGTAAAATTGTATAGCAAGATTTTTTAGCCGTTAAAGTGAACAATGCCGCAGCGGCGCAGGTAAAGTTTTAGTTCGTCCTTGGCCTGGCCCAGGTTTTTAAACGGGCCTTGCACTTTATCTTCGCGGGTATTGAAAAACCACTCCGCTTCGATAGTGAAAAAACGTTTGGAACGCGCAGGAATCGGTTGTGTTTCACCCTGCCGCGTTGAATGATGTAAGTCCTGTTTTCCTATTGGTACAACTGTCATGATCCTAACCTGAATAAAGTTTTTCTTATACAGTCGGTGTTTCCCCACATATAATACCGACTCGCTTAATGAGGACATTTTAACCAAAATGGGCGTGTTTGTCTGTCAGACAAGGCTTACATATTAAAGCTGATAATGGCCGGGTATCGTTTAGTAAGTGTGTATATACTTACTTATAAGGTGTTGATATAAAAATGAAATTAAATTTTCTCAGGTTGATGAGCAAAATGCGCTTTATACCAGAGCGTAAGCGTCTGGAATGGTATCCGCCCTTCTGGTTTATGCGTGTAAAGGTGATTGAATTAAGTCCAGATTGGCGCCGTATCAGGATTAAGCTGCCGCTGAATATGCTGTCGCGTAATATGGGCGACAGTATGTTTGGGGGTTACCAGACTTGCCTGGCCGACCCGATTGCAGCCCTTGCCTGCAACCGGGTATTAAACCGTAAATACAATGTCTGGACACGCTATCAGGAAGTGGATTTTAAATACGTGGGTAACTCCGATCTGGAATTACGCTTTGACTTTAACCCTGCAATCGAAAAACAAATACACGCAGACCTGGCAAAAAAAGGTCGCAGTACGCCCACCTTTGAATACGGTTTTTACCGCGCAGATGGTGTAGAGTGTACTCATATTAAAAACACCGTTGCGATTCGCCCGGCAGATTATCAACCTCGAATACCTCAACAAGAAGAATAAAAATGAATAGCATTCACCCTACCGCGATAGTTGATCCAAAGGCAGAGCTAGGCAGTGGCAATGTTATCGGTGCCCATGCCGTTATTGAAGCCGATGTGGTATTAGGCGATAACAACCAGTTACATTTTGGGGCAGTTATAAAAAATGGTTGCCGTATTGGTAACAATAATATTTTTTATGAATATGCCGTAATGGGTGGGTTACCGCAGGATGTCAGTTTTGATAAGAGCGCACAAACCTTTGTTGAAATTGGTAACGATAACGAGTTTCGTGAATACACCACGGTAAATCGTGCCACCTTAAAAGAAAACGCTGTGACCCGCCTGGGTAATAATAATTATTTAATGGCACATGCGCATATCGGCCACGATTGTGTGCTGGCCGATAATATTGTGATGGTGATCAGTTCAGGGATTGCCGGGCACGTACATGTGGCTGACAAAGCCTTTATCTCCGGTGGGGTGATGGTGCATCAATTTGTGCATATTGGCCAATACGCCATGATTGGCGGCAATGCCAAAATTACCCAGGATGTATTGCCCTTTTTTATTACCGACGGGGTACCGGCATCTGTTAAAGGGATTAACGTGGTGGGCTTAAAGCGAGCAGGTTTTAAAAAGTCGGATATTTCCGAGCTAAAACAGGCCTATCGCATTCTTTTTAGTGACGGTTTGCCTCTGGAACAGATTATGCAGTCACTTTCGGAGATAAAATCTAATACTATCAATGAGTTATCAGATTTTATCGCCCGGTCTAAACGTGGTTTTCACCGTGTTGAGCGTTGTTAAGCCGATTTTCTCGAAAATTTCTTTAAATTCAATAACCTGATTAATTGATATAAAACAGTATAAAAAGGCAAACAGGGCTTTATTAAGGGCGGACACACCGCTAAAATTGCCGCTTCGAAATATTCTAAATATATAGTTGAGAGTGCAGAGTGGGTGTAGACGTAAAACCGGAAGTAAAAAGTAAATCGAGCTTTTCGCGCGAAGAGTTAATTCAATGTGGTCATGGCAACCTGTTTGGTGAAGGTAATGCACAATTACCACTGCCCCCGATGCTGATGTTTGACCGCATCGTTAAAATAAATGAAGACGGTGGCCAGTTCGGAAAAGGTGAAGTGATTGCCGAGCTGGATGTCAGCCCTGATTTATGGTTTTTTGATTGTCACTTTGAAGGTGACCCGGTGATGCCAGGTTGTCTTGGTCTGGATGCACTCTGGCAACTGGTTGGTTTTTATCTTGGCTGGTTAGGTGGTCCCGGTCATGGTCGTGCACTGGGTTCGGGGGAAGTAAAATTTACCGGCCAGGTCACACCAAAAAATAAATTGATCACATACCGAATCGACTTAAAGCGCGTTATTATGCGCAAACTGACAATGGGAATTGCAGATGCACATATGACGGTGGATGGTCGCGAAATTTATACCGCAAGTGATTTGCGAGTTGGATTATTTACTTCAACTGATGGGTTTTAAGAATAATGTCATTACGTCGAGTTGTTATTACAGGGTTAGGCATTGTTTCCAGTATTGGCAACAATGCGAAAGAAGTTACAGAAGCTTTAAAAGCCGGTAAGTCCGGTATTAGTTTTTCACAGGAATACGCCGACATGGGTTTTCGCTCCCATGTGCACGGTGATCTGGATATCGATCTTGATAGTTTAATTGATCGCAAGTTAAAACGATTTATGGGTGATGGTGCCGCGTATAACTATATTGCGATGCAACAAGCGATTGAAGATGCGGGCCTGGAAGAAAGTGAAGTTTCAAATATTCGAACGGGTTTAGTGGTGGGTTCGGGTGGTCCATCGACAGCTAATATTGTGCAAGCAGCGGATGTGATGCGTGAAAAAGGTATTCGTCGTGTTGGCCCCTATATGGTAACTCGTGGTATGTCGAGCACTAACTCAGCTTGCCTGGCAACACCGTTTAAGATTAAAGGTGTTAATTATTCAATTACGTCGGCTTGTTCAACCAGCGCACATTGTATTGGTAATGCAATGGAACAAATTCAGCTTGATAAACAGGATATTGTGTTTGCCGGTGGTGGTGAAGAACTTCATTGGACTCTTTCAGTTTTATTTGATGGAATGGGCGCAATGTCATCGAAATATAACGAAACACCTGAAACAGCATCGCGTGCATTTGATGCAGGCCGAGATGGGTTTGTTATATCGGGCGGTGGAGGAACCTTTGTATTAGAAGAACTTGAACATGCAAAAGCCCGTGGCGCAAAAATTTATGCTGAAATTGTTGGTTATGGTGCAACATCGGATGGACTGGATATGGTTCAGCCATCAGGTGAAGGTGCAGTACGTTGTATGCAGCAAGCACTCGCGACAGTCGATAACGATGTGAAAATTGATTATATCAATGCGCACGGCACCAGCACACCGGTTGGTGACATTAAAGAACTTGAAGCAATGAAAGAAGTTTTTGGTGATAACTTGCCTCATATTTCTTCTACTAAATCATTAACAGGCCATGCCCTGGGGGCAGCCGGGGTGAATGAAGCGATTTATTCTTTATTAATGATGCAGAATAATTTCTTAAGTGCTTCGGCTAATATCACCGAACTTGATCCGGGGGCAGAAGGTTTCCCGATAGTTCGTGAACTACAGGAAAACGTGGATTTAAACTGTGTGATGTCGAACAGTTTTGGATTTGGTGGAACCAATGCCTGTTTGATTATGCAAAAATACACTTAAAACAGCTCTTCTGTAACAGAAAAACCCCGGCCTTTGTTCTAAAAAGCCGGGGTTTTTTATTCAGGCGGTTATTTTTTTTTAGCCGTTTTATTCTTTTTTATTTTTTCAAGCAAGTACTTTTTATAAGATTCCTGGCGGTAAATATCAAACTCTATATATTTATGTATATCTGCTACATCAGGTTTATTAATTGCAGGTACAATACCAATAAATTTTAAAGTAACCGGATCTAATACAGTTACAGCATGTTTGTAACGCGAATGCAGTCCAAAATAAAGAAAGTCATCCACCTTTGCATTATGCTTTTTCAGAAAATCATGAAAGCTTGCAAGTTCTTTTTCAGAGTACTTGTCTTTTATGTAGCGTTCAATATCAATAGAAAATCGACGCATTTTCTTTATGATTCTTTCGTCTATTTTTTTATACAGAGAGGTAATCAAAAATAAGGGTTCTCTTTTTTGAACGCCCAGGTGTTGTATCTCGCCAAATTTTTTGTAGTCGTCGGGTAAGTCCAGATAAATTGTGATGGCATCGCCTACACGATATTGTTCGAGGTCAGCAAGAGAAATGTCACGCTCCGCCATATCGTAGCCGGTCACAATATGAAAGATGCCATCCTGAAAAACTTTGGCAACGGGTCGTTCATTATGCACAACATATAAGCCTGAAAATAATGCGGCAAACTGGATAGTTGCAATAATGATGATATCCATTTTAAGCCCAGGTTTACCAGGCTTGAATATAATTAAAGTAAGTAATGGGCCTAAAACAATATCAACGGCAGCGATTAAGCGTACACCCTGCCAGCCACCATCGGTGCTAAAAAAAGGTTGCGGGTACCAGTGAAAAACAATGAAATATAAAACAATAAAAAATATAATCAGGCTAAGTCCTAAATGAGAAAAAAAAGCCTGTTTACGACTGATATCTTTAAGTTGTAACATATTTTGTACCTCTAAAACTATTTTTTTAGAAACTGGGTAAATAATAAAAGAAGTGGTTTTAACTGATAGTACAGATTCTCTAAATGTGGTTTTACTTCATCGGCTTCTCCTTGTTCGAGTAAGTCTAAGGCCTGTTCAATACTGATTGAATCTATGGAGTGTTTTTCCTGTTCCGGTAAAGCAGATTCAGTTACCAGTGTATTGCCACCCTGTTCAATGGCTTTTGATAAACAGGTTTCGGTTACTTTAAAAATATCTTTAAAAAGACTGTCCTGATTGATATGCGGTTCATATAAACCTGCACTGGCCGTAAAACTGAAATTTTC
>JALTLP010000109.1 GCA_027001895.1 Chromatiales bacterium
GCAACCGCACCACCGGATGAAATTCCACAAAAGATACCTTCTTTAGCAGCAAGTGCCCGGGTCGTGTCTTCGGCAGCCTGTTGACCAACATCAATGGTCATATCTACTCTGGCAGCTTGAAAGATAGATGGCAGATATTCCTTTGGCCAGCGACGAATACCAGGAATACTGGCACCTTCTTCAGGCTGTACCCCAACAATTTGTATCGCGTTATTCTGTTCTTTTAAGTAGCGTGAGTTGCCCATAATGGTTCCGGTTGTACCCATTGCACTGACAAAGTGAGTCACTGAACCTTTTGTATCGCGCCAGATTTCTGGCCCCGTAGTTTCGTAATGTGCCAGTGGGTTGTCCATATTTGAAAACTGATCAAGCACCCTTCCTTTACCCTCTGCCTGCATTTGTAAGGCCAGATCACGCGCACCTTCCATGCTTTGTTCTTTGCTAACAAGAATAATCTCGGCACCATAAGCCTTCATTGCTGCGATTCGCTCGACTGTCATATTATCCGGCATTATCAAAATCATCCGATAGCCTCGAATAGCGGCTGCCATTGCCAGCGCAATACCGGTATTACCACTCGTCGCTTCAATCAACGTGTCCCCCGGTTTAATATCACCCCGTTGTTCAGCATGTTTAATCATACTAATGGCTGGCCTGTCTTTTACTGAACCTGCAGGATTATTGCCTTCCAGCTTAACCAGGATTGTGTTACTGCTATCACCGGGCAAACGTTGCAGCCGAACCAGAGGAGTATTGCCAATAAAGGATTCGATTGTTGGAAACATATTGATATATTTGCTCTTTATTTTACTGAAATTTATGATTTTTCTGTGATAATCTTACACTAATTTCAGTCAAAAATGATGCGTATCTGATGAGTTTATTTGACAAAGAACTGGCATTAAACCAGGCGGGAGGCAATGCCGAACTGGCTCTGGAACTGTTTGAAATGCTGGTAAAAGACCTGCCCGCATATCAGCGCGCAATGAATCAGGCCTTTACAGAAAACAACCGGGAAAATTCCTGGGAAGCCACCCATAAAATCCATGGTGGCACGGCCTATTGCGGTGTACCGGATTTAAAAGCAAGCTGTAAAACGCTTGAAGATATGATTAAAAATCTACAATCAGACGACGACATGCACAGTGAAACTATGCGTATTGCTGTAGAAAATTTAAACCACGAAATTACCCGGCTGATTGATGCGGCTGACAGCATTAACAGCCAGTTAGCGCAAGGCGAAAAATAATATTAAAAATTAAAAAGACCGGATATCCTAAAACCAATTCTTTATAATGTTTTTTTTGAGTCTGATACAAATACACTTTATTTTACAAGGGTAACATAGGCCACTGCATAGTCCTGCTCATCAGAAATACTAACATGACTTTCTGTTATACCATTTTCCTGCAAATACTTTCCGGCCATATCCGAAAAGTTTAATATCGGTTTACCAAGTTTGTTATGCGTAATATAAATTTGTTTCAGGGTCACTCCATCACGAAACCCGGTTCCCATGGCTTTGCTGGCTGCTTCTTTTGCAGCAAAACGCTTGGCTAACAACCGTGACGGTTCAGCATACTGCCGGTATTCACTTAATTCTTCTTCTGAGAGAATGCGTTCTGCAAATTTGTCACCAAACTTATCGATATTATCCTGCATGCGTTGTATTCGCACGATATCTGTACCAATGCCAAATATCATTGTCGTACCGCCAGCATTAAACGTTTCATTTCAGTTACCGCGGCTCCCAGGCCGGTAAAGACAGACTGAGCAATAATAGCATGACCTATATTAAGTTCTTCAATACCCTGAATTGCTGCTATTTGTTGTACGTTATGGTAGTGCAAACCGTGGCCGGCATTCACATGCAACCCCAGCTTATTGGCATATTCAACGGCTTCAACAATTCTGTAGTGTTCCTTGTTTTGAGCATCCTTGTTTTTTTCGTCTGCAAAATGGCCGGTGTGTATTTCGATAACCGGAGCACCTACTGCTTTTGCGGCATCAATTTGTTGCTTATCGGCATCGATAAATAACGACACACGAATACCTGCTTCGGCAAGTCGTTGACAGGCATCGGTCATTTTTTGTTGTTGCCCGGCAACATCAAGTCCACCTTCGGTTGTAAGCTCTTCTCTTTTTTCTGGAACCAGGCAACAGTCAGAGGGTTTATATTTTTCTGCAATAGCAATCATTTCTTCGGTAACGGCCATTTCCAGATTCATGCGGGTTTGTAATGTCTGACTAAGCAGCTCTACATCACGCTCCTGAATATGCCGCCTGTCTTCGCGCAAATGAATGGTAATTGCATCCGCACCGGCAAGTTCGGCAACCGCCGCCGCATGCACGACCTCGGGATAAACAGTGCCGCGTGATTGTCTTAGGGTGGCTACATGATCGATATTGACACCAAGTAACATTTCCTTCACCTTATAAAATAGTTGTCTGAAATAATTTACGGGTTTTAAGTGGTTTGTCACCCAGGTGACTGGCTATAATCATCCGCATAAGTTGTTTAGCCTGTCTAAGTGTATCTTTACCACTAAAGCTGCCGCGGTCAAGTTCAATTAAAGTTTTGCCACTCACCTGCAAGTCAGCGTTATCGTTTGTTTTATAAATACGTGGACCTTCTGCAATATCATACAGGTAAACCTGATCTTCTGTAACCGCTTTGCCTGTGCGAGCATCATGGGTTAGCACAAGACTGTATCCGGTTTCCTCAAGCAACCATTTTTCAAAATTACGCAAGGTGTTTTCAATGCTTTGTTTGTAGAACAGTTTATCCAGGGTATCCACGTAATAATAAAACAGGTCTGAATGTGGGTCTTCGAGGCTTACAAAACGTATTAATAATTCATTAAGATAATAAGCACTTAATAATGCTGAACCGCGTAATGACCCCGTTACACTATTATTCTTCCGGAAGCTTGCAAGTTCTGCCGAGTTAAGTGTATATAAATCCCCTTTACCACTCCAGGAAATTAACAACGGTGTAAAAACCTGTAGTTTACCTGCAAAAGCTGACTTAAGCCGCCTGGCACCTTTTGCAATAAAGCGTATCCGTCCGTAATTTGCAGTAAAGGCATCGACTAGCAGGCTGGTATTCTGGTATGCGCGACTATGTAAAATATATGCAGGTTGCTGAAAAACTCTTTTGTAAGCTGAGTTTATCGGGTTACTGTTCATCCGTATAACCAAGTGATTTTAACATTTGCTCATCATCTGCCCAGCCTTCCTTAACCTTTACCCAGATTTCAATAAAAACCTTGCAACCGAACATTTCTTCCATATCAATTCTTGCCTGGGTTCCTACTTTTTTAAGCCGTTGCCCGGACTTACCAATAATAATGGGTTTCTGATTCTTACGCTCAACCAGGATAACCGCATTAATATTTATCCTGTTATTTATTTCTTCAAACTTTTCAATCATTACTGTTAAATCGTAAGGCAGCTCCTGACCCAGTTGGCGTGTCAGTTTCTCACGAATAATTTCTGCAGCCAGAAACTTCATACTGCGATCAGTAAACTGGTCTTCCGGGTAAATCGGCTCTGATATATCCAGTAATGATTCAACTTCTTTTTCCAGTTCAGGTATGTATTTTCCCTTTAAAGCGGATACAGGAAAAATTGCTTTAAAAGAAAACTTCTCACTGAGTTTTTGCATATAGGGCAGTAATGTATTCTTGTCTTCGAGCTGGTCAACTTTATTGATTACAAGGATCACCGGGTTCGTGGTGTCTTTAATCTTTTCAAATACCCATTCATCCTTGTCTGTCCAGACACCCGCTTCTACAACAAACAAAACCACATTGACATCTTCAATAATACTGTGCGCTGCACGATTCATATAACGATTCATTGCTCGTGGACTGTCCTTATGAACACCCGGAGTGTCAACATAAATAGCCTGTGCATGTTCGGTTGTTTTTATACCAAGAATCTGATGACGTGTCGTTTGTGGTTTACGTGAAGTAATACAGAGCTTCTGACCTAAAATATGATTGAGTAATGTCGATTTACCAACATTTGGCCGCCCAATAATGGCAACATAACCGCACCTGAAATTTGCTTTAGCTGTCATTATCGAGTAGTTCCAGAATTTGTTGAGCGACCTGTTGCTCGGCATAACGTCGACTCTTACCTTTAGCTTTTACAATCTTGCTGACAATATCCACTCTTCCTTCTACGGTAAATGTCTGGTCATGGGATTTACCTGTAATTGAGATAACATCATAAACCGGCAGCGGCAATCCACGTGCCTGTAAATATTCCTGTAACCGGGTTTTAGGATCTTTGCTAATTTCTTCTGGGTCAATTTTATCCAGCCGGACTTTAAATTGTGAAAGAATAAATTTTTCAGCCTGCGCTATTCCACCATCGAGATAGATTGCACCAATAACAGCTTCATAGGCATCGGCGAGTATCGAAGCACGTCGATAGCCACCGCTTTTTAGCTCACCACTGCCCAGTCTGATGTATTCACCTAAATTAATATCTTTTGCCAGTTCAGAAAGTGTTTCACCTTTTACCAGACTTGATCGCATACGACTGAGCACACCTTCGTTACAGGCAGGGAAACGTGAAAATAATTCGGTAGAAATAACCAGACTTAATACAGAGTCGCCCAGAAATTCCAGACGTTCGTTATTCTGACTGTCTGCACTTCTGTGGGTTATAGCTGTTTCAAGTAATGTTGAATCATTAAATGAATAACCAAGAATTTTTGACAGCGCATTTTTATTTTGCATGTAGAACTATTGAATGATGACTTCTTTCTGGAACACAGCAACGACATACAGATTACCGATGACCTTTTCGCGAGCTTCGTAATCTACTTCAACAATTGTTTTACCATTTTGTTTGGTCACATAAATATCATCAGCCGTTACAGAATATACAGAATTGATATTAAGGCGTTGCAGTAGTTTCTTTTTTATACTTCTTGTTGTGGCCGTTTTGAATCTGGGATCATTCTTTAGTCCGTCCAGTGAATCATAAACAGCAAAACCATCAAGATAAACAGGCACAAGACGAACAAATAACATAATAAACAGAACAGCGATAGCAATAATCAACAGCCAGCTTATTGCAGCCAATCCACTTTGTTTTTGTTTTAATTGCATACCGGGTCTCCTGTAGTCTATTTAATTAAACTGATCCGTTGCCATTTAGGCCAGTGATTCCAGCCCTGCCAGTTCATCCAGATAGCAAAGGCGCGTCCTTTCAGATTTTCATCCGGGACAAAACCCCATACCCGACTGTCATTACTATTATCACGGTTATCTCCCATAACAAAATAATGACCTTCCGGTACGGTTGTAACAAGGTCAAAATGAGCCGGCCCCGAACTTAATCGCATTTCGTGTTTATAACCTGCAAGATTTTCTTTGTACTTTGTATACTCTGTAAAACCAAAACTTGAACGGGATATTTCCTGACGTGTAACAAGTTCACCATTTAAGTATAGCTGTTTATTATGATATGCAACCTCATCGCCGGGCAAACCAATAACCCGTTTTATATAATCAACTTTTGGGTCACGAGGAAAACGAAACACCACAACGTCACCCCGTTCTGGTGTACCAAGGTCAAGTATTTTTTTATTCACTACCGGCACCCTGAGCCCATAAGTAAACTTACTGACCAGAATAAAATCGCCAATTTCCAGAGTTGGAATCATCGAACCGGAGGGTATTTTAAAAGGTTCCACAACAAAACCACGCAACACTAATACGATAAAGAATACCGGAAACAGGAAGCGAGAATATTCGACAAGGAAAGGTTCTGATTTATCATCAGCAGGCAAATCATGTTCACGCCCGACATTGTCGACAATATCGACCATCTCTTCGTCTTGTTGACGCTTTTTAGCAAAAAATAATGCATCGAATAACCAGATGAGCCCAGTAATCAGTGCGCCTAATGCAAGTACCAGTGAAAAGTCTATTGTCATTTGTCTTTACCTACATGTAAAACAGCTAAAAAAGCATCCTGTGGTAATTCTACACTCCCCACCTGCTTCATTCGCTTTTTACCCTCTTTTTGTTTTTCCAGTAATTTACGTTTACGTGACACATCGCCACCATAACACTTTGCCGTTACATTTTTGCGTAATGCTTTCACATTTGTCCGCGCCAGTACCTTAACGCCTATCGCTGCCTGGATAGCAACATCAAACATCTGGCGAGGAATAATTTCTTTCATCTTTTCAGTCAGCTTGCGACCATGTGAAACAGCATTATCACGATGTACAATTACCGCAAGTGCGTCAACCTTTTCTGAATTTATCAGGATATCCAGTTTAACCAAATCTGCCTGCTGAAAACGAGTAAATTCATAGTCTAACGAAGCATAACCCCGACTTACTGATTTTAAACGGTCAAAAAAGTCCAGTACAATTTCATTCAAAGGTAATTCAAAAATTATACT
>JALTLP010000110.1 GCA_027001895.1 Chromatiales bacterium
ACAACCGATTCAAGCAGTTTACGTTGCTCTGCTGTTTTAGGTTGTCTGCGTGTAATACTCGGCTCGGTATCATCATCAAGCTGGGTTGTGGTTTCACTCATTGAATCAAGCGTTTGCTCAATACCAATAATAATCGAAGCCATTTCCATTAATTCATTTGCATCGGCCTGACGGCTACCATCAATCAGGCCGTTAATTATTTCGATCTGGCTGATTAAAGACTTACGCTGTGGGCCAAGGCTTAACATACCCAGCGTATCGGCCATACTGGTCAGTTTTTCACTGACAGGTTTGAGAATTTCAGCATTCTTGTCATCACTACGCATATAGATATCGAGTGAATCCTTGACCTGCTGCAGATCTTCACGCAGCACACCTGAAACCGTATCCATTAATTCCATGTTCGGTGCATTTAAATCTGCACGGGCCTTTTCAAGCGTCCGGGTATCCGGCATCACATCTGCCAGGTTGAACGATTCTTTAACTTCTTTTGTGTGCACACCATCAGAAGAAGAACTTGCCACATAATAAAGCAGGTTTTTTAACAACTCATTCGGCGGCTCTATCGCCAGTGCTACTTCACCACCGTCTATAATTTGTTTAATGGTACGATCAACCTGGCCAACCAGTGATTTAACCGCAACACTGGCTTCAACACCTTTTTGTTTAAGACTTTCTACCAGCCCTTCTGCTACCCAGAGCATTCTGCTGGTATTCTGTTCTTCGGCAACCTTGCGCAACTCTCCCAGAACATTTTCGATAAGCCCCAGGCTTTTGTTTGTATCTTTATTTTTAAACCAGCCCAGCAAACCAAGATGAAACTGGTGACGTTTTTCTTTGGCCAGTTCAGCAATATGTTTTGTGGGTATGATCTGTTTGTCTTTGACAGCAGGCGCTTCAATCGCAAGATCAGGATTAAACAATGATGTTTCTGACAGCAACGCCTCACTGCGAGCCGCGCGCATATCATTGAACAGGGGCAATAAAACAATCGGTGTGTCTTTCTGACCAGCCTGTAATTTTTCAAGATAATCAGGTAACTTCAGACTGCCACGAATTAATACTTCAAAAGCTTCTTCCTTGTTTTTAACCTTGTTCTCATGAATGGCCTTGGCCAGCAATTCCAGCTCTTCGGCCAGTAACGATGCCCCGTACAATTCAACCATTTGCAAGGTGCCATAAACCTGGTGCAAATAGTTAATACAGAACAATATTTGTGATTCGTCATTCTGATCTTCTATATAGGACTCGAGCGAAGTACGAGCCTGTTTCATAGTGTCGTCAATTTCTGACTTCACCCAGGTTAGCGTATTAATATCAAGTTCGTTATTAACAGTCATACTACACTCAATTGTCTGTGTTACTCGTAAACCCGGCGAAAAGCCAAAGTTGACTGAAAGGAAACACTTTCCATTTTAGGATGGTTCCAGCCCAGTACTTCACCTGCACCCAGTATCAGGATGCCACCTGTTTTTAAATATTCTGCAAACTGATTCAGGATTTTTATTCGCAAAGCCTGATCAAAATAAATCATAACGTTCTGACAAACGATAATGTCAAATTCCGAGTACGGAAAAGTTTCCATATTCAGCAGGTTTAACTTGGTAAAACAAACCCGCTGTTTTAGCTGTTTATTAATCCGAAACCTGTTGTCTCCAACTTCAGTAAAATAATGTTTAAGGTACTCTCCCGGTAAATTTGTTAAACGATTATCCGGGTAAATTCCATTACGCGCTGTTGTTAGTGCATCACGACTTATATCGGTAGCATGAATACCCTGCTTGTTATCGACACTGTTTAACCGGCAATAATGTTCAAACCACAACGCAAGAGAATAAGGTTCTTCACCTGTTGCACAACCTACACTCCACACCTGAAGATTTAATTCACGGTTAGCCAGCAACCTGTTTTTTTCGATATATTCTTTTTCAATTAATCCGAAAATACTGTCGTCACGCCAAAAACGTGTTTCATGGACAGTTAATCGGTCAACCAGTGTTTCCCATTCGACAAGGCCACGGTTTTCATCACTGACAAGTTCATAATACTGTTGATAACTTTCACTTTTAATTTCCCGCATTCGTATAGAAAGCTTTGATAACAAAAATGACTTTCTCGACTGCGGGATGCGCATACCCGTCCGTGCTTCAACCAGAGACACCCATTTATCAAACAACTCATCATCCATTTCCGGCATGGTTCTGAAATGCCAGCCTTCAGATTCCGGTGTTTTACTTTCAGTCAAACGGTTCTCCGAATCCAGATTAACTGGTAATGATTCTGATTTTTTAAGTGACATCATCAAAGTTCAGACAACCCGGTTAGTTTTAAATAAAACTTATTCTGGAAGCTTGAAGCCAGCAACTGAACGACGCAGTTCGTTTGCCAGTTCTGCCAGGTTACCGATTGAAGCCGCTGTTTCGTTAGTACCGGCTGAAGTTTGTGTTGTAATCTCCTGGATAACGTTCATCGTATCTGAAATATTAGATGCCGCGTTTGCCTGTTGCGATGCAGATTCCGAGATGTTTCGAATCAGATCGGCGAGGTGTTCGGATACCGATTCGATTTGTTCCAGTGCCTGGCCCGCATCCTGTGCAAGTTGCGCACCCTGTACCACACCCGCGGTACTCTGTTCCATTGACGCTACTGCTTCTTTGGTATCCGACTGAATACCTTTAACCAGTGCTTCAATTTGCTTGGTCGCATCGGCTGAACGTTCCGCCAGTCGCTGTACTTCGTCCGCAACAACCGCGAAACCACGACCCGCATCGCCTGCCATCGCCGCCTGAATTGCCGCGTTTAATGCAAGGATGTTTGTTTGTTCTGCGATGTCGTTAATCAGTTCAACGATATCACCAATTTCCTGCGAACTTTCACCCAGTCGCTTGATACGTTTTGATGTTTCCTGAATGGTTTCACGAATACTGTCCATACCATTAATCGTTTTTTGCACCGCATCCGAACCGGAATTAGCCATGGATACAGACTTACGCGCTTCGTCAGCCAGTTCGCTCGCGTGGGTTGATACCCCTTCGATTGAAACCGCCATTTCATTTATCGCACTACTTGCTCCGGTAATTTGCTGTGCCTGGTGGTCACTCGCTTCGGCAAGGTGCATTGCTGTTGCCTGCGTTTGTTGTGCCGCCGAGGATACCTGCAAGGTTGTTTCGTTAATCGCTGATACCAGTGAGCGTAATGCATCAATCGCGTAGTTAATGGAGTCGGCTATCGCACCCGTTATATCTTCGGTTACGGTTGCCATTACGGTTAAGTCACCATCTGCAAGATCACCCATTTCATCGAGTAAGCGTAAAATCGCTTCCTGGTTAGCGGTGTTGGTTTCACCTTCTATACGCCGCTGCTCTTCAGTTGCTTCCAGGGTCATCTTCGAATCACGCCAGTAAACAAAACCAACCGCGACCGCAAAGAGTAAAGCGAGCCCACCGAGCAGGTTGGCCGCAGTGCCTGTCCAACGTGCGTCAATTACATTCTGGTAACTATTTGCAACCTGTTTAATTTTTTCATGAATAGGGCCACTGCTTTCAAGTACTTCCTGTGCCGACGCAGATACCTGGAACATTTCAGGTGAACGTTCAAGAATAGCTCCCACCTGGTTTCTGATTTTGTAAAACTGCTTGGCGACTTTCTGTAATTTTTTGCGTGCAGAAGGTTCGATTAATTTCTGAATGCGTAAATTCGGATTACCTTTTAACATGTCCTGAACAACACGACCGAATAATGCCGCGTCACGACCAAAGCGGTCAGCCGCTGTTACCGCTTCCTCACCACCTTCAAGTACTTTACCCACGTTACTGGATATACGCTGGGTTAACATTAACTGGCGGGTTGCAATATAAACCTGGTATGGCGGTGCTTTTTGTTTTGCCATGGTATCAACCACTTCGTCAGACATTGCCAGCAAGGAAGGTATTTGTTCGTTGATGTTCTGAATGTAAGAACGCATCGAACTTACAACTTCCTGACGTTCCAGGATGATGTCGACGTTTTCCCTGTATGTCTTCCACATATTATCGAGTTCAGTCAGAGGCATCATTGCTGAACTACCCGCAACAGAAGTTATTCCTTTTTGATAGGCCAGGATATCCTGGAATGCATCACGTGCTTTTGTTAAAAGTGGAAACGCGCTAAGGTCACCACGTGCTGCCTGAGATGTCAGTTTTGCAATTTCCTGTGATATTACCCGCTGGTCACCAATTTTACTGATATATGTTTTATCCAGTTTGGCTTCTTTAGCAACGAAGATATAGGTAACCGCCAATGCCGCTACCGAAGCGATCAGAAGTGCAAACAAAATAAGCATAATGCGATCAGTCGATATGCCTAGTAGTGTGTTTTTGCTTCCAGTTTTCATCTTAAACTCCTGAGTACGTTTAATATAATTTTTATATAGTCTTTAAATTTTTATACACGTGCTGCAATGTTTAAAAACTCGCTGCTTTGCGCAAGTTTTTCCACACTAAAGACACCCCATGTTATTTCGTTTTGTACAAACGAACCTTTTAAATACTGTTTTAATTTTGCCGAAACCGGTGGTACTTCTTTACTATGTTCTTCGGTAAAAAAGTGACGCATGCCATAGACCTCATCAACCAGTAACCCTGAACTTAACTCGCCATGACTCATAACCAGAACCCGTGACGATTTACCGACCCGGATAGATTCATTTTCAACAAAGCCACGCATGTCCATAACAGGCAACAGATTACCCCGGATATTCGCCAGACCCTTAACCCAGCGCACAGCACTGGGTACTTTAGTAATATTCGGGTAGCGCAAAATTTCATTGACTTCGTTCATCGCTACTACCAGTCGGCTGTCTCCAACCCGAAAGCCAACACCTGTCCAGGTTCGTCGTACTTCTACTTTTTGTGGCAAGCCTAACGCACGTTGTCTGGAACGTGCGTCGATTTGTTTTAACAAATCAAATGCGGATGTCTGCGCTACTGCATTCATTTAATAACTCGTCTTAACCGCCAAGTACTGCATTAATTTTGCTGATAAGATCGGCTTCATCAACCGGCTTTGAAATATAATCCTTTGCACCCTGGCGCATACCCCATACCCGATCTGTTTCCTGATCTTTAGTCGATACAATAATGATCGGAATATTCTGTGTTTCAGGATCTTTACTGATTGCACGGGTGGCCTGAAAGCCGTTCATACCGGGCATTACCACATCCATTAAAATAAGGTCGGGCTTCATTGACTTTGATTTGGCGATGCCTTCTTCAGCCGACATAACCGACTCAACCGTATGCCCGTTTTTTTGTAAAATTCCCTGCAACACATGAATTTCTGTGGGGGAATCATCTACTATTAATACGTTTGCCATAATACTACCTCTAACTCTGGTAAATATATAAATCAAACAGGCTTATGAAGCCTGCTCATCGAGAACATGTCTTTTAATTGCACCCAGTAACTCTTCTTTTGTAAACGGTTTTGTTAAATATTGTTCTGACCCCACTATCCGGCCACGCGCCCGGTCAAATAATCCGTCTTTACTCGAAAGCATAATGACCGGCGTCTTTTGAAAGACCTTATTGTTTTTAATTAATGCTGTTGTCTGATAACCATCCAGCCGCGGCATCATAATATCGACAAAAATAATATCGGGATTGTTATCTGCAATTTTTGACAGCGCTTCAAAACCATCCGTTGCGGTTACAACATTACAACCGACTTTTTTTAATAAAGTTTCTGCTGTGCGACGAATCGTTTTACTGTCGTCGATCACCATCACTTTTAAATCCTGATAAATATCACTCATACTTTTAAATTCAAATTCCGCTATTTATTTTAAAATTGCCCAACCAGATGGCCAGGCAAATTACTCTCTTAATTTATATGAGAATCAAACAAACAATTATTTAACATAGTTTTTAAGAACAATCCATAAGTATTTATATTACATAGAATATTTTGATTTTCCCAACAACCAGACTAAGTCTAGCAAGAGAATGGCAAAGCATCCATATTTGTATGTTTTTTGAACAAAATAAATAAGATTTTGCAGACTCAACTGTCCATATCGGCCAATTTGAGAAGCAACTTTAACTATCCAGCCATCTACAACCGCTCTCTTGCTGGCTGTTTTTGGCAATTATTTGCAGCCAGATTATGTGTTAATCTCAAATATTCATTTTGCAGAACAGATAAAAACAATGCCAATAAAATTTGCGGTTGTCATGGATCCGCCCGAACAACTCAAACCGATAAAAGACAGCTCGCTGGCCATGCTTGAACAAGCCCAGGCACGTGGCTGGCAAACTTACTATATTAACCCCCATTCGCTGGCCTATAAGGGAACCGCAACTGCTCACGTCCAGCCAATAAAACTTCAATTAAATCAACAAGATTGGTTTAGCTTAGGGAATGCCGAACAACTCGAATTAAGCACCCTGGATATTATTATTATGCGCAAGGATCCGCCTTTTAATATGGAGTATATCTACGCAACCTACCTGCTGGAACTGGCCGAACAACAGGGCGTATTGGTCGTAAACCGGCCTCAAAGCCTGCGCGATGCCAACGAAAAGCTGTTTACCCTGCAATTTCCACAGTGTTGTGCGCCCACGCTGGTGGCCGCCGATATGGCTCAACTCAGACAATTTCAGGCAGAACAACAGGATATTATCGTCAAACCACTCGATGGCATGGGCGGGGCCTCGATTTTTCGCCTAAAACAGGGCGATCCCAACAGTGCGGTTATTTTTGAAACCATGACCCAGCATGGTCGTATACCAATTATCGCACAACGCTTTCTCCCGGAAATCAGCGCTGGCGACAAGCGAATTCTGTTAATTGATGGCAAAGCCATACCCTATGCGCTCGCCAGAGTGCCCGCAAAAGGGGAAACCCGGGGTAATCTGGCCGCCGGCGGCAGTGGCGTGGGCGCGGAATTAACGGATCGAGATCACTGGATCTGCGAGCAAATCGCCAGCAAATTGTGTAATATGGGACTGATTTTTGTCGGAATTGACGTTATTGGTGATTATTTAACAGAGATTAATGTCACCAGCCCAACCTGCATCCGGGAACTCGATAAAATTTATAACTTAAACATCAGCAAAACGCTGCTCGATGTGCTAGAAGAAAAAATAAAATAACATCAAATAACTCAGATCTGCTTATTTGAGTAACTGCTAATTTAACTGTAAACAAAGGTAGTATCCGTGCCGAACCACCCACTTACAACCCAGGCTTACAATGCAAAACCCAACCACAGACCAGCAAAAATTTTATTACTGCTTGCATTTATTCTGTCTGTAATTGCCTGTCAGCAAAAAGTTGAATCCTATAAAACATCTATCTTTTCATTCGGCACTGTTATCGAAGTTGAAGTTGCGGGTATCAATGAAAAACTGGCTGAACAGGTTTTTAAGACCATCGAAGAAGACCTGCAACGCATGCATGTTTACTGGCACCCGTGGCAAGCCGGTGCATTATCCCGCACCAATAAATTATGCGGCATGGCCGGTACCTTTTCTGCCGCTATTTCAGTTATTCCACTGATACAAAAAGCACAGGTATTAGCGAAACAAAGCGACAACCTGTTTAACCCGGCTATCGGTAACCTTATCCAGTTATGGGGCTTTCAACAGGATGAATTTGAAAACAACACTGTACCGGACGATGCCGAAATACAGGCGCTTGTTAAAGCCAACCCACGCATGAGTGATATTCATATTAGTGGTGTTCGCATAACCTGTGATAACCCGGATGTCAGACTGGACTTTGGCGGTATTGCAAAAGGCTTCGCCCTGGAAAAAATAATTTCAAATATCACTCAAACCTACGGTGTTAAAAACATGATTATTAATGCCGGTGGTGACTTAAAAGCCATTGGCAAACACGGTGATCGACCCTGGCATATTGGAATACGCGATCCATTCTCTACAGACAAAAATACCGCCTTTGCCAGCATTGAAGTCAACAGCGGCGACAGCATTTTTACTTCTGGTAACTATGAACGTTACTACATGGCAAACAATAAACGCATACACCATATTATTGACCCACGCACCGGTTACCCGGCAAAAGACAGCATGTCGGTGACTGTGATTCACCCGGATGCCACCACCGCCGATGCAGCCGCAACTGCGCTGTTTGTTGCCGGGCCAAAGCAATGGGTTGAGATTGCACAAAAGATGGGCATTGAATACGTTCTGCTTATCGACGATAAACAAAATGTCTATGTTACCCAGGCAATGTTAGACCGGGTCAAGTTTGTTAAAGAACCCAAAAACCTGCTGGTTTTTCGGCCATAATACAAAACACTTTTATTGACGCTGAGACAAACAAAATTTAATATTTCATAAAGCCAATAAAAGGATTAACCAACCATGTTAGGACAACAACTCGATACCATCGTCTATCATGTACGCCCCGGTGACAACCTGACAAAAATTATTTCCCGCTACTATGGCACGGTTACACCACAAAAAAGACAGGCGATTATCCAGCAAATACAAAATGATAACCCCAAAGTTAAGAACCCGAATCATATCGTACCAAATCAGTTACTGTTTATAGATATACCACCACAATATTGTGCCGCTCCGACAGAAGAAACCAGCACCCCGATTTTAAATATCACAAAACACCAGCTAAAACCATTACAACAACAATGGAATGCAGCCAGCCCAAAAGAACGAGATATGCTCTCCAGCCTTGCGCCGATTATGTTAGCGACCGGGAGTGCAGGTTTAACTTCTATAAAAACCAGTTTTCAAAGTAATGCGTCCATGTTACAGGAACTGGTGGAACTGTATGATGAATACAAAGCCAATAAAATTACAAAAGGCCAGTACGACTACCGCCGTAGAAAGCTGATACAAAAATTTGAGTCCAAACTTGGCCCATTCAGGAAAATACTCTCGCGTAAAAAAACTCAACGCCAGATTTTGCGCATATCCCGCAAACGCGGCAGAAAACCAACAGCAAATATCACCCGACAAATAAATAAAATGGGCAAACTTGCTAAATATGCCAAAGGCGGCGGTGCCATCCTGACAGTTGCAGGGCTCGGTGTTGCCTGTTATGAAATAGGCAAGACCGATGATAAGCATGAAAAGAATGAAATACTGGTTGAGAGTTTGGGGAGTGTAGCGGGTAGTAGTATTTTTGGAATCGCTGTTGGTATCATTTTTATTGGTACACCTATTGGTTGGCTTGCTGGACTTGCGATAGGTGTAGGCACAGTCCTGGCGGGTATGGCCGGTGGTCAAGGAGCTAAACAAATCTATAATTTGTCAGGAAGCCAGATTGATTTGGTAAAGCAAACAGGGGTAACAAAATTTTGTTCGTAATCGCACCTGAAACAATCTGGACAATTTTCAGCTACCTGAGTATAACGGTTTTTGCTCTTATCTTTAGTGTATTGGTATATATTATTATTATGCATAATATTCTTTACCGCAGACTAGATCCAATTTTGTTTCAAAAACCCTGGTTTAATCAGGCTGAACTGACGATGTATTCCACCTGGCCATTCAGCTTTAATAAAACACTTCAATATATGGGATTACTGACATTTCCTGAATATATGAAGAAAAAACGGTTTAAGGGACTTAAGAAAATACCGGAAGTATCATCAACTATAAAAAATGCAAGTAAAATATATATCTATTTACAGATTCTAACAGCTCTTGTTGGTATCGCCTGGTTTACGTATATTGGCGTGATTCTTTTAACAAATGAGACATTATAAATTTGCAGCGCGCTTTTTTATTTTTTTACCCCCCCTATACTGGATATAAGCATGAAAAGAGTGAAATACTGGTTGAAAGTCTTGGGGGTGTTGGAGGCGGAATTTTATTTAGTGTTGCAACTGTCCTGTTAATGACAACCCCTGTTGGTTGGGTCGCTGCACTTGTGATTGGAGCAGGAAGTGTTGCTGCTGGCTATGCTGGTAGCTCAATAGCAAAAAATACTTATAATACCTATTTTAAAAATACTAATTTAACGAAACTAACTGGTGTTAATAGGATATGTCATTAAGTACTGTTTTTGAGGGTGTCGATCTACCTGGAATTCTGGCAGGAGGTTCTTTTGTTTTAGTTTTAATATTAATCGTTATACTGGCAATTTTTCTCCATATCTTACATCCTATTTTAGCCAGGCGTTATGATCACCTTTTATTCAAAAAACCCTGGTTTAGCCAGGCTGAATTAACACTTTACACAGCATGGCCACTCAACCTGATTCGCAGTATCCAGTATATGTATTTATTTACTTTTCCAGACTATCTGAAAAAAAGGCGGTTTAAGAATCTTGATATTGAAATACCTGTTAGTAAAACAACGCTTATTATCTCAAGAATTTATATGAGCCTGCATATTTTATTGGTTCTGATAGGTATTGTTTTTTTTGTAAGTGGTGCTTATATCTATTTTTTTGTTACACCCTATGCTGAATAATATAATGTGTTTTAACCAGACAATACTGAAAGCTTTTCTTGTCCTAAGCCTGCTTTTCTTTAATTCAGTCTGTGCTGCAAAAACTGAAAACGAAAAACCATGCAAAGATTCTTTTAAGTCCTTTCAAAATCTGCCAGATGAGGTATTGGTTGGTACAGACATATTTCAGCTCACAACTTTCAAAGCCTCACAACAATCTTTACAAAAAAAATATGTGGCTGAAATGGGCGGTGCTATTTTAGAGATACGTATTACAACATCGGCAAATAAGAAAATGGTTACTCGAATATTCCAGGAGCCAGACGAAGCAGAAAATATACGAAAGTTTTCACCGCTTTGCCAGAAAAACGAATTTATACGTGCTGGCAATATGTATGGAAAATTAGTTGAAGCCGGCATCCTTATCCTGGAAAAAAATTCAGAACACTCGACTATCCCGGATGATCTCTGGATTTACTATCAAATAACAAATTAAACTGCAATTCTTTGATTATCCATTGTTTATTGTCTACGCTTTAAAGATTCGTTAGTTTTTCTGGGGAGTGGAAAAATGCGTCTTTCTATTACGTTATTCTTATTGATAATTTTCAATACACAACTAATGGCGGGGGAAACAGTAAAGCTTCCTGCCAGTTGCAGCGTCGATAAAATTCTTAATATGGTTCAATGCCCATTGGCAGATGATATCAGTATTGATGATGCGATTGACTCGATGAAGTTACGCGCTAATGTTCGCAATTTTAAACTGGTTGCCCACCTGCCGTTGTCCAAACAGGTTATTGCAATGGGACAAAAATCCAGCCGTATGGAAATTTTTCAGTTCTGTGATGCGCTTATTGCAAAACAAATGGTCGAGTTTAATAAGCTGTTTGCCGGTTTTCTACCCTGCCGTATTGCAGTGGTTGCCGATGCCAAAGGTAAGGGCTGGCTGGTAACCATGAACATGGACACCATGTTACAAGCCGCAGGGATGACACCCAGACTAAAAAAGCTGGGTAAAACGGTACGCGACAGTATTTACTCTATTGTTGCTGCGGGGGTGAATGGCGATTTATAATAAAGCCTCAGGCTTTTCTGCTAAGTAACAGGTTGCCATAAACATCTTTACTGCATTGCCAGGCTTCGTCGATAAAGGTGGTGGCCGTGGTTTCGGTGATCAGTGCCGGGCCGTCAAGCACTTGCTGCAATGCAATATTTTCGCGGTGATAAACATGCATTAATGCCTCACTACCGGCAATTTTATGTGAGGTATACGGCTGCGCGTTCTCTTTTGTTGTTACTTTCTGCAAGGCTATTTCGGTTGGTAAGGCTTTTAAACCGACTCGCACATTGACCAGCTCCACCGGCAAATCCAGCGCATGACCATAGCGTTTTAAATGCAGTTGCCGGAACTGCTCAAGGCTATCACCAACAGCAGCCGCATTTTTTAAATCGTAGCCAATATTGAGTGTATAAGACTGCCCCTGGTAACGACAGTCCAGGCTTGCACCAATAACAATATCCTTTTTAGCAACCGACTCACCGATTAAAGCCTGCTCCCCCTGCATAATTAAATGTTGCAACTCGCTATCAATACTTTGTTTAACATTAAAGCTATCGGTTAATATGGTTGTCATGGTGCGTGATAACTCGCGCCCCTTTGCTGCCACCAGCATACCAAAAGCCGATAATACACCGGAATAAATCGGCACCATTGCCGTTTTCATTTGCAAGGCATCGGCTAACGCACAAACATGCAACCCCCCTGCACCACCAAATGAGGTTAACGTTAATTCGCGTGGATCGATACCGCGTTGTACCGACATTACCCGTAAGGCACTGGCCATATGTTCGTTGGCTATTTTTATAATGCCTTCTGCTGTTTGTAAGCGGCTTAAGCCAAGCGGCTTAGCGATATTATCTATTGCCTGGCTAGCCGCATTAACATCGAGTGACATATTGCCGCCCAGAAAAGAGGAGGCAAGTAAACGCGACAAAACCAGATTGGCATCGGTAACCGTGGCCTGCGTTCCGCCCTGTGCATAACAGGCCGGCCCGGGGCTGGCGCCGGCTGACTGCGGGCCAACCTGTAACAGGCCACCCTCGTCGATATAAGCAATCGAACCACCACCGGCGCCAATGGTATGCATGTCAACCATTGATACAGCAACCGGGTAACCAGCAACCCGCGACTCACTGGTTAACTGAATATCCCCGTGTATTAATGAAACATCGGTCGAGGTGCCACCCATATCAAAGGTTAACATTTGCGGTTGTTGTGATAAGCCGCCGATATAATGTGCCGCGGCCAGTCCACCGGCCGGGCCAGACAACAACATATGCACTGCCTGACTACCGGCATGTTCAGCAGCAATGGTATTACCTGAACTTTGCATAACAGAAATACTTGCTTCAGGTAGTGCCTGCTGCAAACGCGACAGGTAACCTTTTACCAACGGGCCCACATAGGCATTAAGCCAGGTTGTGATACCACGTTCATACTCCTTGTACTCCGGCAAAATATTTGAAGAGCGTGAAATAAAAATAGTTTCGGTAAATTCAGAAACCAGCGCCTGTTCTATCTGTTTTTCAAAGCGATCATCCAGATAGGAATACAACAGATTAATCGCCACCGCCTGCGGCTTAATGTTTTTAATCTGCTTTATTAAATTTATTAAATCTTGTTTACTTAATTCTTCGAGCACTTCTCCATGAGCAGATAATCGCCCGCCTGTCTCAAGACAATATTCTTCAGTCAGTGGTGGTTGCGGTGGTTCGGGTTGTAAATTGTAAAGTTCACGACGAGCCTGCCGGCCCAGGGTTAAGGTATCTTTAAAGCCACGGTTAGTAATGTATGTTGTACTAACACCTTTACCCTCTAACACGGCATTGGTTGCAACCGTAGAACCATGTACAATAAAAAGCTGTTCGGTTTCATCAAGCTTATCGAGGTGTAGCTGGCGTATGCCGGTAACAATGGCCTGTTCTGGTGAATGTGGAGTAGATAATACCTTGTGCGTAGTAAACTGATTATTACGTAACAAGACAAAGTCAGTAAAAGTACCGCCGGTATCAACGCCCAGATAAATATTCATGGGCTAATTATATCTATTTTTTCAGTGTTGCGGTGTTTAAATTAAACCCCGGTAAAAATTTATCAGGCAGATTTCGTATCCTGATAATACTCGACCACAACCTGGTTTCGCCCCTGATGCTTGGCCTTGTATAAGGCATGATCGGCATAACCTAACAGCTTCTCCACTTCTTCGCCCTTATGCCACTGCGCCACACCCATACTGACTGTTACCGGAATACTGTGTTGCTCAACCTGAAAAGGTTCTTCTTCTATATGTTTACAAATACGTTTTGAAATTCGTTCTGCAATTTTAATATTCGCTCCGGGAAACACCAGTACAAATTCCTCTCCACCATAACGCCCCAGCATATCATCCTGTCGTAATGCTGCCATCATGCGTGCAGATACACCTTTTAAAATTTCATCTCCCACCAGATGACCATATTCATCATTTACACATTTGAAATGGTCAAGGTCTATCATGGCTATGCAAAAATGATGGCCGCCTTCATTTGCTTTATCGACATTCGCCTGCAGAAAATCCATCACCCGCGCACGACTGGCAGCCCGGGTTAACTCATCACGTTCGACCTGTTTAGACAAAACCTGCCGTTCATCCATAAGGGCATTAATTGAGCTCGACATTTCATTCACTTTTTTATTGTAATAAGTTTCTATCGCCAGCGACATGTCAAGCGCAGTAATGTTTAAGATCAGCTTTACAATATCAAGATACTCCTGGGTAGAAACGTTAAGATGTTTCAGAATAAATTCCAGAATAATCTCATTTAAAATACGATATGCCATTTCATAGTAGCTTATCGGCAAATTAATTTGTGCATGCACCTGACCAACTTTCAGGCGTTCTTCAAAGTATTCAGCGGAACTAAAGTTGACTCCGTAGGTCTTTAGGTAAAGTATCTGAGTGGCTTTTAAATTTTCCAGGCGAGTATGTTTATCAATAAAATTTTTAATATCAGGATAGGTTGTTAATTTGCGGTAGAACTCTGCTACAATTTGTTCGGCAAAAGGCTGAATGATTTTAGTTTGTAAAAAATCAATACCGGGCTGGTCTTCATCAGACAACCCCATAAAAGCAAGACGTTTTTGCCGCTGTTCGTCATCAAAACCGTATTTATTACAGAGAGGTAATTTCATATAATATTTTACTTTCTTAAAAAGTTGCGTTATATCCCGTTTTAATTAATATAAACTCATGTATATTAAGGTTCATCTGACATAGCAAAAAGATCAAAAAGAAAAAACTATGAACACCCCCCTTTTAATAAGTATAGAACATTTAACCCGGCATTATGGTGAGCTGACAGCCGTAAATGCGGTTAGTTTTGACCTTAAGCGTGGTGAGGTTCTCGGCTTTCTTGGGCCGAATGGCGCCGGCAAGTCCACCACTATGCAAATGATTACCGGCAACCTTGCACCATCGGCGGGCAAAATAAGTATTAGCGGTATCGATTTACTCGACCAACCCAAACTCGCTAAAGCGGAAATTGGCTACCTGCCCGAGCAACCGCCCATATATAAGGAATTGACTGCCGACGAATACCTGCGCTTTTGTGCAAAAATAAATGGCATCCAGCGTACGGCTCAGGCCAGTGCAGTTGATAAAGTAGTAGAACGCTGCGGGCTCGGTGATGTTCGCAGCCGACTTATTTCTAACTTGTCCAAAGGCTATCAGCAAAGAGTCGGCATTGCCCAGGCTATTATTCATACGCCATCCATTGTTATACTCGATGAACCCACCGTTGGATTAGATCCAATCCAGATACGGGAAATCCGTAAACTGATACGCGAACTGGGTAAAGAACATAGTGTTATTCTTTCAACCCATATTCTTCCCGAAGTACAGATGACCTGTGACCGGGTACAAATTATTAATAAGGGACAGCTTGTATACAGCGATTCTATCGACAGCCTTAACCAGTCGATGCAGGCAACCACTCTGCTGGTTCAGTTTGAAAACCCGCCAGCGGATGAAGCACTTGCTGCAATAGAAAATGTTAAGCAGGTTGACCGCCTTGCCGACAATCGCTTTAGAATTAACTTTACAACAAGCCCGGCCAAACAAATTGCCATAGAAGCCGTAAATAATAACTGGGGGCTACTCGAACTTAGCCCTGAGCAGAAAACACTTGAACAAATTTTTGTTGAAATTACTTCATCCGAACATAATATTGAGCAACAAACGGAAGCGGAGGATGCCGCATGAATATTTTTACCATTGCAGCCCGTGAACTGCGTAGTTTATTTTTATCGCCACTGGCCTGGTCTGTACTGGGTGTCGTGCAGTTTATTTTTGCCTATATCTTTCTTGCCCAGCTCAATACTTTTATCCAGGTACAACCACAGCTTGCCAATCTGGAAAATGCACCCGGAGCAACCGAGCTTATCGCCACCCCGTTATTTGCAACTTCAGCAATTATTTTTATGCTGGTTATTCCTTTAATTACCATGCGCGTCATTGCCGGTGAGCGCGCCAACAACAGCCTGACATTATTATTTTCCGCACCACTGTCTATGACCGAAATTATTCTTGGCAAGTTTTTCGGAGTGCTCGGTTTTTTAATCTGCATGGCTGTCTTACTTGCTGCCATGCCTCTGTCACTTGGCTTTAGCGGCACACTCGACTACGGTTTATTATTTTCTGCCTGGTTAGGGCTTTTGTTGCTGGTTGCAAGCTTTACTGCCATCGGCGTATATATGTCCAGCCTGACTCAACAACCTGTCGTTGCCGCCATCAGTACTTTTGGTATCCTGCTCATGTTATGGATACTCGACTGGTCAAGCGATAAAGTCAGTGACCCAAATGCTACCGGGGCACTGGAATACCTGTCGATATTACGACACTTTGAAGCAATGGCGAAAGGCCTGTTCAGCTCGGCTGACCTGATGTATTTCATTATTATCTCGGCCAGCTTCCTGATACTTTCAATTCGCCGGCTCGATGGCGACCGACTGCAACGATAGCCAGGTATAAATAACCAGATCCAGATAACCCGGGTTTTAAAATGGAAATAACAAAAACAAATCGTCGTAACCTGAAACTTCAGAACATAACCTTTATCGTATTGTTTATTATTGCAATGGTATTGCTTGCCTGGCTAACCAGTAAATATAAAATTGAATCCGACTGGACAGCCAGCCAACGCAATACCTTGTCACCGGCCAGTATTGAACTGTTAAAAAAAATAGATAAAGACATCAGCATCACTGCCTTTGCCCGTGAAGCCGATGTTTCACAACAACGGACTCTTATTAAAGATCTTGTTGGTAAATACCAGAAACATACCGATAAAATAGAACTCGCCTTTATTAACCCGGAACTTGACCCGGCAACAACCCGCAAGCTAGGCATACGCACCGAGGGCGAAATGATCATTTCACTGGGAGATCGGTCAGAACACCTTACCTCGCTAAAAGAAGAAGACCTGACCAATACCCTGCAACGTCTTATACGCAGCGAAGATCATGTTATCTATTTTCTGACAGGCCACGGTGAACGAAACCCGAACGGCAAAGCAAACCATGACTACCTGTTATTTACCACCAATCTTAAAAACAAGGGTATACAGTTTGCTACCTTAAACCTGGCTGAAACCCCACAAATACCGAAAGATGCAAAAACACTTGTTATTGCAGAACCACGTGTTGACTACTTACCCGGTGAAGTCAAATTGATACAGGCGTTTATTAGCCACGGTGGCAACCTGTTATGGCTACACGAACCCGGCAAAATGTTTAACCTTGAACCGCTCACACAACAACTCAATATAGAATTTATTAAAGGTGTTATTGTCGATCCGACAACCCAGATGCTTGGCATACCAGCCACTTCTGCACTGGCTGAAAGTTACGGACAACATGCCATTGTGCAGAACTTTAAGCTTGGAACCGTTTACCCTCACAGTGGTGGACTGCGGATTCGCGACAACAAAAATAGCCACTGGAAAATCCAGCCACTAATAAAAACCACCAATAATAGCTGGCTGGAAGCCGGCAAGTTACAGGGTGAAGTAGAATTTAATGCGGCTATAGATACCCTTGGGCCGATAAACATTGCAATGGTACTGGAAAATAATAAACAGACAACTGACAAGGGAAAATCAAAAACTCAGCGCATCGTGGTTATCGCTGATAGTGATTTTATTTCCAACCAGTACCTCGGTAATCTTGGTAACAAGGATATGGGATTACGAATTTTTAACTGGTTAAGCAACGACGATAAACTGATAAGCATACCCGCCAGCACCGCACCTGATACCCAGTTACAAATCGACGCAACACTCTGGGCTGTTATCGGTTTATTCTTCCTTGCCGGCTTACCCATTATCTTTGTTGCCAGTGGCATTATTATCTGGCAAAAACGCCGTAAAAAATAACCTGCTTTATTTAAAAACATGGCTAATGTTAAATGAATAAAAGAAATACCCTGAACCTTGCGTTATTGTTATTTATTGTTATAGCGGCAACCGCTGCCTATCTGGATTCTACCCGCGACGAAACTAAAGAAAAGCCAGCCATTACCAGCCTGAAACAGACTGATATAAAAAACATTACGGTTAAACGTAGTGAGCGCCCGGAAATATATCTGGAAAAACAGCATGGCAAGTGGCGTTTGATCAAACCCTATAAAGCAGCCACAAACCAGTTCAGAATGGATACCCTGTTGCGTCTGGTTGAAACCCTTCCACAATCAAGTTACCTGTTACAAAATCCACAAAACTATGGCCTCGATAAGCCAAAACTTGAAGTAAGCTTTAACAAGGGAATGGCTAATGCTGTTACGATTCGTTTTGGTGATTCAGAACCCATTAAATTGCGCCGCTATGTAGCTGTTAATAACAGGCTTTACATAACCAACGATACCTTTTTTTATGCATTAAACAGCGTAGCAACAGATTATATAAGCCATAAGTTACTACCCGAAGAATTTAAAATTACCCGACTTGAATTACCCGACCTGGTAATCAAGTCAAACCAGGGAAACTGGAGTATTAATCCTGAACCTGAAAACTACAGTGTCGATGATATAAATGAGCTTTTAAGCGAATGGCAGAATGCGCAGGCAATTGATATTAAGCCTCTCGATACCAAACTGACTATTAACAAACAAGCCACTATAAAAATTACGGGGAACCAGGCCACCCGCCTGACTTTTTATATTTTAAAAAATAAAAAGGGATTTATTCTTGCCGATAAACTAAAAGGTTTACAATACAGCTTTCCAGAAGAAAAGGCAGAACAGCTTTTAAAACTTCCGACCGTCGCGCCAGTTGAACATGATGCTGAACAACCTGATAAAAAAAATAATTAATGCGCTGTAAAAACTACTGATGCCTGAATTACCTGAAGTTGAAACCACCTGTAACGGTATTACACCCCACCTGCTCAATAAAACCATTGCAAGAGTTATAATAAGGCAATCAAAACTACGTTGGCCAATCCCTGCTGCCATTAAAAAATCGCTTATTGATAAAAAAATTATTTCGATTAAACGTCGTGCAAAATATATTCTGATTGAAGCTGAAAATGGCACTTTAATACTGCATCTGGGTATGTCAGGCAGCTTAAGGATAGTAAAAGCCGATACAGCTCACGACAAACATGACCATTTTGACCTCGTTCTTAAAGATGGTAACTGTTTACGCCTGCATGATCCGCGTCGCTTTGGGGCGGTACTCTGGACAACAAAACCGGTATCTGAACATAAATTATTGTCAAAACTCGGCCCGGAACCTTTAACCGATGATTTTAATACCGAACTTCTATACAAGCTGTCACGCAAACGCAGTGTAAATATAAAGCAGTTTATAATGAACGCCCATATTGTTGTGGGTGTTGGTAATATTTATGCAAGTGAAGCATTATTTCTGGCCGGAATACACCCACGTAAAGCGGCCGGTAAAGTCAGCCTTGCAGCGTATAAAAAACTGGTCGACTCAATAAAACAGGTTTTATCTGCTGCAATTAAACAGGGCGGAACAACTTTAAAAGACTTTACCCAAAGTGATGGAAAACCAGGGTACTTCCAGCAACAACTTAATGTCTACGCTAAAAAAGGCGAGCCCTGCCCGGCTTGCAAAAAAGCAATCCGTCATTGTGTACTTGGACAACGCGCAACATACTATTGTACTCAATGCCAAAAATAGTAGCGTTATTAAGCGTAAAAACTTTTATTTATTTGTTCTGTTGATATAAAGTGAGGGAACCATGCAAAACCAGACGAATAAAAAACCACTGTATAAACCCGCGGCTATCGGTTTTGCCCTGATTATACTTGCTATACTGATTGCCATATCGGGAGCACTCGGCAGCCGTATCGGCTGGTGGAATTATAATATTGCCGTGGTTATCCTTAAATGGGCAGCCTATGGCGGTATTGCAGCATCTGTACTTTGCCTCTCCGGGCTGGTAGCAGCGCGTCCCGGCGGTAAACGGCGTGGCTTTTTATACAGCCTGCTCGGTTTAGCTGTGATACTCCCCATGCTGCTATTCTTGCAGTACTGGAAACAGGCAAAACTAACTTCGGCGCCTATCTCTGACATTACAACCAATACCGAATCACCACCATCATTCTGGTATGCTCCTAATGATCGTAACTATGGCGGTTTTGAAATTGAAACCCTGCAAAACGAATTTTATCCTGATATCAAACCTTTAATCCTGCCCGTTACTACAAATAAAGCTTTTGATTTAATCGTTGAAGTAATTAAAGACAAAGGCTGGCAACTGTGGGATCCGGATCGAGCTGAACTGCATATAGAAGCAACCGCAACAACCTTCTGGTTTGGGTTCCGAGACGATGTCGTTTTCCATATTACCCCGGCAGGAAAAAATGCCAGTCGTATTGATATGCGTTCAACCTCACGCGCCACCGGTGGCGATGGTGGAACCAATGCCAGAAGAATCCGGGACTTTTTCAAGGCACTTAAAAGTAAAGCCGGAATTACTGAATAATAACAGCGGCTCCTTCACCACGTGGATCACTCGCTGCAGAAAATTTATTATCTTTGTAAACAATAATCTGCATATTGCCATAACGCCCGGACAAGTTTTTAAACTGGTGTCCTTTAAGGCTCATTTCAGCACGTATAGCATCCGTTATCGCAGCCGGTTCAAGCTGTATACTATCCGGCAGATATTGATGATGGTAACGAGGTTGGGCAACAATTTGTTTGGCCGTTTTGTTTTCGATAAAGCCTAAAATTCCATGCAGTACCATGGTAATAATGCGACTGCCACCGGGTGTACCAATAACAGCATAATCACTGGTATTTATATTTTCGACTATCGTCGGTGACATGCTCGACAGCATACGCTTGCCGGGTTGTATTGCATTGTTTTCATTGCCCACCAGACCATATACATTTGGCACGCCGGGCTTGGAGGAAAAATCATCCATTTCGTCATTTAATAACACACCGGTTCCCGGCGGCATAAAGCAGGAACCAAACGGGTAGTTAATGCTTAAGGTGGCTGAGACTTTATTGCCCTCTTTATCAACAACAGAAAAATGCGTGGTATGTTGACCTTGTGGTGTCGGTGATGCGGGTTTTAACGATGAGCTTGGTGTTGCGTTTTTAAGTGAAATAGTTTTTGCAAGAACTTTTGCATAAGTTTTACTGGTTAATTTATTGACAGGAATGGAAACAAAATCCGGATCACCTAAAAATTCTGCACGGTCACGATAGGCTCGCCGCATAGCCTCAACCATCAGATGCATACGTTGTGAAGGCGTTAATGTATCGAGCTTGTATTGTTCTAAAATATTTAACATGCTGGCCAGAGCAATGCCGCCCGATGAAGGCGGTGCGGCGGATATAACTTTAAAATTTTTATACTGGCCAATAATTGGCTGGCGTTCTTTAACCTGATACGTAGCTAAATCTTTCAACTGCCAGATACCATTGGCAGCCTGCGTGCCTTTTACCAATGCATTTGCAACATGACCCTTATAAAAGCCATTATGTCCATCTGCAGCTATCGCCTCTAGTGTTTTTGCCAGATCATTTTGTTTTATGTAATGCCCCAGATGCGGAATATTATTACGATATAAAAATACTTTTGCAGCAGCCGGTGATTTACGCAGGGCTTTTAAACGAAAACTTGCCATACGCCTAAATGCGGGTGTTACTTTAAAACCTTGCCTTGCTGCCTGAATAGCCGGGGCAAGCGATTGACTCAATGGCAGTCTGCCATAGTTTTTTGCAATATAAACAAGTGCTGCCGGTTCGCCCGGAATGCCCGCTGCAAGTGCGCCATTAATCGACAACCCTTTAACAACATTACCCTGTTTATCCAGGTACATATTTTTACTGGCGGCTAACGGCGCAACCTCCCGGCCATCGACCATTATACTTTTTTTAGTTTTGCCATCCTGCAATAACCAGAAGCCACCGCCGCCAATACCGGAACTAAACGGTTCAACAA
>JALTLP010000111.1 GCA_027001895.1 Chromatiales bacterium
TTGCCTATTGCCCTTTCAGGGACACTGGCATTTATCTGGACGGGCAGTGGTATTGCAAGTTTACCCCGGTATAGTGCCGGTTTTATCTACTTTCCGGCATTACTCGGTGTTGGGCTGCTCAGTATATTATTGGCGCCGCTCGGTGCCAGAATCGCTCATCGGCTTTCGGCGAGAGCATTACAGACCACTTTTGCGCTAGGCTTGTTGGTTATTGCATTATTAATGCTGATAACCTAGAACAGCTTAATTTGCTTAATAATCAATAAGTTGAAGATATAAGTTTGAGTGGCTTAGTAAAGGCAGCCTCTAAACTGGCTATTATTTAACCACTTTATTGGTTATAGTTGCGAAATAATTGTGATGTCCATCACACTTTTGCTGCTTTTTCGAGAGGTAATCAATGTTCCAACGCATTTTATCGCAGCCGGTTAATCGTCTTTTAATTCTGGGTATGGTACTGGTTGCATTGCTGCCTGTTAGTTTGGTTGCTTTTCACCTAAACCAGGTCGCCTGGGAAAATAGTTGGCGTGAAATCCATGAGAAGCATGAATTGCTGGCAGAAAACCTGGCCGCGCCAATCAAGATTTACGTGGACGACCACTTTGCCAGTCTGAGTTTTCTGGCAGAAACGATAAAGCCACAATTATCCAGTCAGCAGTCTTTGCAGAAAACACTCGATACAGCCGTCGGGCAACTGCACGGCTTTAGTGCCATAGCCTTTGTGAATACCGCGGGCAAAATGCAGGCTTATAACATTGCTGATGATGTTATTTTAAATCGTGATACGGTTTCTGATTTTATCTTTAAAAATGAACGTTGTTATCTGCTCGTTCGACAAACTGAAACGCAATATATTTCCGGAATCAAGCCCAGCCCGTTTACCCTGAAGCCAACAATCATTATGGGTGTCCCGTTGTTTGATAAACAGGAAAAACTTGTGGGTGTGTTGCTGGGTGAGTTGCGCGTTAGTTTAATAGAGAAGCTGCGAAAAAATATTAAATTTGGTAAACGTGGCCATTCCGCCATTGTTGATCAGAACGGTCGTGTTATTGCACATCCTAACCCTGAGTGGATGGTGGAAATGAAGAACTTGAGTTCCTGGCCCATTATTCAGGCAATGAAAGCGGGTAAACATGGGGTAACCGAGTTTTACTCTTCTTTTGTAAAACAGGACATGGTGGCCGGTTATGCGGCTATTCCTGATATTGGTTGGGGTGTTATGGTGCCGCAGCCAAAAGCAGAAGTGATCGCTCAGGTTGACAGCTTTATGTTTTCAAATTATTTATGGGGTGGTGTGGGGCTGGTTATTGCGATTATATTTGGTATCTATGTTTCGTCCTGGATTACCCGGCCAATTAACCGACTGGCAACACAAAGCAGGTTATTGTTAAAAAATGATTTAAGCGGTGAGATTGATTTCCCTGCTGATTATGAACCGCGTGAAGCAAGACAGCTTGGATATGTTTTAAAATCATTAATACGGGGTTTGCAACATTCACGTGATGAAGTACACGAGTTAAACACCAACCTGCAATTAAAAGTGAAGCAGGCTACCAAACAACTCCGCGTAGCAAATGAAAAACTTGAAGAAACGGTTAAAAGTGACTTTCTGACTTCGCTGGCGAATCGCCGTTATTTTGAGATGGATTTACTGGATGTGTTATCAAGGCGTAACCAGGAATCGAACCATATTTCATTGTTATTATTTGATATTGATAATTTTAAATCTATCAACGATCAGTTTGGCCATGCTGCTGGCGATGAGGTATTGACCCAGGTTGCACGAACACTCGAAAAATTTATGCGTGCAGGTGATGTGGTTGCGCGCTATGCTGGCGATGAATTTGTCTTGCGTTTTAATTGTGACCAGCGGGTTGCCTTGTCGAGGGCAAACCAGATTCGGCTTGCGATTGAAGCATTGCAAATACACTGGCGTGACCAGATATTAAAAGTAACGGTGAGTATTGGTATTTTCAGTGATATTATCAATGAACAGCTCGATGTAAAGAATGTTTTACACAGTGTTGATATTGCAATGTATGAGGCGAAAAAACGTGGCCGTAATTGTGTAAAGGCGTTTAGTGGCAGAGAGGTGCAGTCCGCTACCGTTACAGATATCAATTCACATTCGGCATATACTGATTAGGTTATTCTTCATCAATTAAAATAAGTTTATAGCCAAGAGACAGGTAATCGTTTACCTGTGCAGGGCCGGCAGCGGCAACGTTAACGTAGTCCGGGAAATCATCGGCAGCTAATCCCCGCCAGCCAGCGAAAGTTTCGCAAACATGCACTGGCACACCGCTTTCACCCAAAGATTTCACTAACTGATGCACTTCCCTGTTATCCTGTTGTTCATCTTTTGTTAAAGCAAACTGCTCGGCACCGTGAGTAACAATGGCTACCGGTAGTTTTGGAAATTTTTCCTGAAGTGCCTGAATATATTTTTTTGCACGTGGCAGCGCCCATTCAAGGTTATCGCCCCCCCAGGTAACAATTTCTATTACAACACCAGCCGGTGCGGTTTTAAGTTTGATAATATCTTGCAGGCTGTCTGGCTCGGTATTGGCTGCTTTAACGTTAGCCGAACCTGAGATTAAAACAAAAAGAAAAAACAGGCTTGTAAAGAACAGCCGTGTGTTAACCACCTGTCTGAGACATAAAGCGGACGAGCTTGGATGGGTTTTCAGAAAATTCATGGTTCTCCGGCTTTAGCGCAATGGCTTTTATAATATGTTGTTTCAGTTCAGTATCGCTAATACCGCTACGCAATAAATCACGTAAGGGGTAACTATGTTCCTGACCCAGACAAAGATGTAAAGTTCCATCGACTGTTAAACGTACCCGGTTACAGGTTTCACAAAAGTGCTGAGATATGGGGGTGATAAAACCAATGTTGATATTTGTATTGGCAATCTGGTAGTAACGCGCCGGGCCTCCGCCTTTCATTTGCGTGGGGATAAGCTCAAACTGCTGTGCCAGTTGTTCCTTAACAACCTGCAAACTCAGGTACTGGTCAGACGCTTCGCGGCCGGTGTCTCCCATCGGCATGGTTTCGATAAAACGCAAGGTAAAGTCGTTTTCAATACAGTATTGCACCATGTCCTGTACTTCGTCATCGTTAACGCCTTTCATGACGACCATATTAATTTTAATCGGTTTGATACCGGCTTGTTTGGCAGCCTGTAAACCGTCGAGTACTTTTTGTACCTTACCCTGTGTTATGTCTTTAAATTTGTCAGCGTTTAAGGTATCGAGACTGACATTAATGCGCTCAATGCCGGCCTGCTTTAATTGTGCAGCCTGTTTTTGTAAGCGTGTGGCATTTGTACTTAAAGACAGATCGGTTAGTTCCGGGATGGAGGTTATCTTATCGACCAGCTCCGGGAAGTTATGTCGAACCAGGGGCTCGCCACCTGTTAGCCGTACCTGGGTGGCACCCAGACGGGCAAAGGCGGCTATAATACGAACCATTTCGTCGAAATTAAGCCATTCATCGGGTTCCTGAAAGTCTTTGAAGCCCTTGGGAATGCAGTAACTACAGCGTAAATCACAGCGATCGGTTACCGAAACGCGCAGGTATTTTATCTGGCGGCCATGGGGGTCGATAAGCTGTTTAGGTTGAGACATGGTAACTAGCAAATCCTGATAATATTGCTGAGATGGCATTCAGTATACCCCAAATAAGCAATATCTAATATGTATTCGGGAAAGAATTATGCCCATTTTAGCTATTTTGGTTCGGTGAGACGGATTGTGAAAAAGGCTAGATAAACTGAATAGTCTCGTTCAGTTGTTTTTCCAGTTTCTGCGCAAAACCGGGCTGAATATTTTTATCGGTCACTATCGCAATACTTCCGTTTTTTGCTGGCACAATCGTTGTTGTAAAGTTGCCCTTAGTGAGCACATTGCGTGACTTAATATATTCACCCGGCATTAACAGCAGAGTGGCGGTGGTGTTGTGTTCTTTTAAAACAATATGTACGCCACGGGAATGACGAATCGGGCAACTGCCAGCATAGTTAATTGTTCCAATGGTATGTTTAAATTTAATATTAAAGGGTTGTAATACTTTGTTGAGCCCTGCCAGTTGAATATTATGGTTTTCGTTTAAGTGATCGAATTCACTGCTAACATGGTTAATGGCGACATCTCCAGGCGACAAAGAAGGGGCGAGCAGCGTGCTTAGTTGTGACATATTAAAGCCAATACCCAGCACAAGTAACAGACTTGCCACCATTGCGTAAAGTTTAAAGCGGGTATTACGCTGTTGACGTTGTTGTTTAAAACTTTGTTTTAAAAGTATACGTTCGGCAAGGCCATCGGGTATATCAATGTTAGTGGCTTTATGCAGAGCGTTATCGAACTGTTTCAGGTTTTGTAAAAAATTCGCACAGGCAGAGCATTGTTCCAGGTGAGCCGTAATTTGATTGTCCTGTATAGATGGATCGGCGGTGAGTTTTCTGTGTACATCAATGCAATTCATTTTCATCTTCCTACAAATAACCTACTGCGAATTTGCAGAGCTTACAGATTTACTTAATAACAATTGGCGCAGCTTTTGCCGTGCACGAAATACTCTTGTCATAATGGTGCCGGACTTACTGCCGGTAATTTTGGCAATTTCTTCGCATGAATAACCGCCGAGAACCTGTAACATCAGCGCATCTCGATAGTCGTGCGGTATTTTGTCTATGGCTTTGCGTAAATTAATATCATCCGAAACCTTGCAATCGTAGTGGTTCCCAATGGTTTCAATATCAAGTTCGTCCAGTGAAACTTCCGCGCTACTCTTACGCCCAAAATGGCGTGCTATCTCACGACGTAATATAGTATAAAGCCATGCGCGTGCTGCATTTTCATCTTCCAGCTTTGGCAAAGCCTTCCAGGCACGGGTAAAACATTCCTGTAGCATATCTTCGGCCAGTTCCCTGTTTTTACACTGCCAAAAAGCATAGCGATAGAGCTCGGCCGAATAGGCATGCACCAGCTTTTCGAATGTTTGTTGCTTATTGTTACTCATTACACCATTTAGACCCGTTAACAGTCGGATTCATTACATTTATCTTAGCTGAGTATTGAGTTTTATTAAATAACTGAAATTAAATGTAAGGATATTGTCTGCTTAAAGGTCTTTTGATGTAGCGGCTGTATTGTTGCTAACTATTTTTAATTTTATGGAGGAGTATCTTATGAAGAAAACTGATAAAAGCCAGATGACTGAACCGCTTATGTATAACAAACACGCTATCGCCAGTGGCGCGATTGCCGGTGTGGTTGCAATGGGCTTACTGACCGGTGCAGGTGAGGCGGTTGCGGCAAAAAAAGGCTTTGAAAAATGTGCGGGTATTGTAAAAGCGGGTAAAAATGACTGTGGTAATAGCCGTCATGGTTGTTCTGGTCAGGCAGCAAAAGACAAGTTGGCCGATGAATGGTTATATGTTCCTAACGGTACCTGTAAAAAAATTGTTGGTGCATCTATTTTTGTTAAAAAGAAAAAATAGTATCACGGTAAAATATTATGAACGCGCCTGGCGAACATCATAATAAAATAATGCAGAGTGCATACACCCATTCTGACATCCTTTGTGGTGTCGGAGTGGGCTATCGTGCCGAGCATTTTGAATATATTGATCAAAACAAACCAGATATTCCCTGGCTTGAGATACTTATTGATAATTATATGATGGATGACGGCCCATGCCTTTATTATCTGGATAGGGTCGCGCAAAACCACCCACTAACTTTTCATGGTGTTGGTATGTCATTGGGTTCAGTAGACGACCTTAACTTTGCATACCTTGAAAAATTAAAGCAGTTAATTGAACAATACCAACCCATTTATGTATCGGACCATTTATGCTGGACCTCGATTAACGGTTACCATTCACATGATCTATTACCCATGCCCTACACAGCGGAAGCAATTGATGTCGTGATAAAGCATATTAAACAGGTTCAGGATTTTTTAGGTAGACGAATATTGCTGGAAAATGTATCGAGTTATATAACATATAAAAACTCTGCAATGCAGGAATGGGAATTTTTAAAGATAATTGCCGAGCAGGCAGATTGCGATATTTTACTGGATATTAACAACATTTATGTCAGTGCTATTAATCATAAGATGGATGCAATGGCTTATTTAGAGAATCTGCCGGTAGAGTGTGTAAAAGAAATGCACCTTGCGGGTTACACAGATATGGCTACGCATTTACTGGATAGTCATGCTGAAAAGGTTCATCTACCAGTCTGGCAGTTATATAAAAAGGCTCTTGAAAGATTTGGCAATGTCCCAACGCTGATTGAATGGGATAATGATATCCCTGATTTTTCTGTTCTGCAAGAAGAAGCTAAAAAAGCGGAACGTATT
>JALTLP010000112.1:0-1421 GCA_027001895.1 Chromatiales bacterium
ATTTTAATATTCGGGTTTATTGCCATGATTTTACTGACTGCTTCCAGGCCGGATTCCTGTGCGATTCGCAGGTCAATAACGGCAAAGTTCAGGTTATTCGTTGTAGTTAACCCGACCGCAGTTTGTATTGTCTGTGCAGTAAATACATTGTAATTAAGTCTCTGAAATGCCCGTGCGAGAATTTCACAAAAGCTTTGATCGTCATCGAGTAGTAAAATATTTTTATTGCTCATTTTTAAATTCTAACCAGGTATCGCTAAAGGTAAAACAATTGTGGTAATGCAACCCGCATCCTGTTTATTCTGCTGGTTGATAATGCCGTTGCGCCTGCGTATCGCTGCATAAGCCAGGTATAATCCCAGTCCCAGCCCAGGTTTTTTTTCACTGTAAGGTTGCTGTCCAATTTTTTGTAATGCCTCTTCTGATAGCCCGGGGCCTTTATCGATAATAATAATCTCTATACTGTTAACCTTGTTGTTAATGGTTATATCGACAAATTCAGGTGAAGCTTCAATTGAATTTTCGATAATATTAATCAGTGACAAGCTGAGTGTGCGGTCGGTAAACAGCGTTGTATCGGTTTTCAATTCACACCGGAAGTTAATTTTTGCCGCCGGGTGGGAATGTTTCAGTTCTGCAACAATCTGTTGCAGGTAATCACAGACTGGTTGTTGCTTACCACCAAACAGATCTGACGATGCTCCTACCGAGGCCGACAAGTCAGATAACGATGTTTTACAGCGACCAATCTGGTTTCTTAATTTTGAAAGGTCCTCAAGTATCGTCAGCTTATTTTCGGATTGTTCTATTTCGGTTTTTATTTCATCAACCAGTAAGCTCATGGTTCCCAGCGGTGTACCCAGTTCATGCGCCGTACTGGCTGCAAGCGTACCAAGAATAACCAGTTGCTCATCACGGATGGATTGTTCTCGTGCTTCAATTAATTGCAGTTGTTGCTTTCTTATTGTGCTGCTCATTCCATACACATAATAAGTTATCAGGCAAGCATTAAGGATAAAAGCCATCCACATGCCCATCAGATGCAGGTCATAGGCAGAGGAATCACCGTGGCCATGCATATTATGGCCAATGGGGAGTGGCAGATAGTAAAACATTAACAAGCTGTAACTAATCACAGTTATTGCAGCTAATAACCAGGCATAACGAACGGGCAGGATAGTGACGGTAATTGTTAATGGAAACAGGAATAGCAGGACAAAAGGGTTGCTTGCGCCACCTGTAAAATACAACAGTAAACCCAGAGTGATGACGTCGAAAGAAAGATGAAGAAATATTTCATTTTTGGTGACATCGTGAACAGAATTGGTATTCGTTGATTTACCATGGATATGGGTAAGGCGAAACCCGACATAAATATTAAAAATGATGATGCATAAAATAATAATAGCGACTTTTAACAG
>JALTLP010000112.1:1431-6314 GCA_027001895.1 Chromatiales bacterium
TGACATATTAAGTTGGTTTTAAATGGCGCTAAATAAACTACTAAATTTTAACACACAGCACATCTCCCGGGCTGATTAAGTGCCTGGGTGCGACAATTTGTCACGCGACACTATGCCACATTTATTACTTAGTGCTAACGGTTTATTGTTCTTCCTGTACTGACGTACCCCTCTTGGGTGGAGAGGCAATAAATACAGCGATTTATTCCCTCCCCCTTTTTTTTTAAACCAGTTAAGTTGTTGGCATATGCTTGGGAAATCAAATTTTGCTGTATTTATATTTGCTTCGCTGTTGTTGCATGTCTTATTGATTTCACAATACCGGCCAGAATTAAACTTTAAAGTGGACGGGCAACCACAAGCCAGAACAATAACATTTAGCAAAAAAGTACGAATCAGTTTTGTATCGCCGACAATCTCTGCTGAAAAATCAGCTGTAAATAATTTCAGACAAACAAATAAGTCAATGGTTAAACAGCAAGCCAGAGCTGTTAAAAAAAACAGAGCTGTTAGAAAAAATCCTGTCACCGAAAAGCCTGTTATCAAGACAGAGAACACTGAAAAGATCAAAAAAAACATTCCTGATGTAAAGACAGAACAAGCATCTTCTGCTCAACAAATTGCCAGTAAAAAAATATTTAAAGTAAAGCAAAATCTGTATTTGAAAAAAATAATCGCATCAATAGAAAAAAACAAGTATTACCCGACCCTGGCAAGACGCAGAAATATGCAGGACATTGTTGCGGTGTCCTTTAATCTGGTGAGTAATGCAGAAGTAGAAAATCTTAAAATAAGTGGTAATCATAAAGTGTTGCGTAACGCAGCACGTGCAGCCATTTATAATAGTTTACCGTTTAATCGCCCCCCGCAAGAAGTAAGTTTTCCATTGAATGTTAAATATTCAATGGCTTTCAGTTTAGAGTAAAAAAAGGTTGGAAAATGAGAAGTATAAAAAATAAAAATATTATCGGACTATTATTATTTTCTGTTTGCAGTTCTGTATTTGCCGCAGATAACAAAGAAGAGGATGTTGTGATTAGTGTGACTTCAACACGTGAAGATAAGCCGCTTGCCGAAGTGCCGGCTAGCGTGGGTGTTATTAGCAAGCAGGAGATTGTTGATACCAGGCCGGCACATCCGTCAGAAATTGCCAACCAGATCCCGGGTGTGTATATTAATGTGACCGGTGGCGAAGGACATATGACAGCAATTCGTCAACCCACCACAACCAAGGCGGTTTACTTATACCTTGAAGACGGCATACCAACCCGTTCCACCGGTTTTTTTAACCATAATGCATTGTATGAAGTAAACGTACCTCAATCAGATTCGATTGAAATTATAAAAGGCCCGGGTACCTCGCTTTATGGTAGTGATGCCATTGGTGGGGTGGTTAACGTACTCACTGCTGCGCCACCGGAAGACAGGCAAACGACAGTGAATGTAGAAGCTGGACAAAATGGCTGGTTACGATTACTGGCGGATACCGGTAACAGTGATGATGATAGCGGCTATATAGCAAGTTTAAACCTGACCCACAGCGATGGCTGGCGGGACAGTACCGAGTACGATCGCCAAAGTGCGAACCTGCGTTATGATAATTTCCTGGATAATGGCGCAACATTAAAGACAATTTTTTCTGCAACTAATGTTGACCAGCAGACGGCAGGTTCTTCACGCTTGTTGCGTGATGATTATCTTAATAACCCACAACTTAATTACACGCCTGTTTCATATCGACAGGTTGAAGCCTACCGTTTATCAACCGAATTCGAAAAAGGTAACAAGTCACAATCGCTGACTATCACTCCCTATTTACGTCATAATACAATGGAGCTCTTACCCAACTGGTCGTTAAGCTATGATCCAGTTGTGTATAAAACAGAAAACGACTCACTGGGGGTGCTGGTTAAACATCGTAAAAATATTGATTCAGGTAAAGCTGTATTAATTAGCGGAGTCGATATCGATTATAGTCCGGGGAGTTACCGACAAAATGCTATTAGCACAACCAAAGTGGGTAATGTTTATACGGCCTATACATTGGGTGCTTTGCAGTATGACTACGATGTGAACTATTCATCTGTTTCACCTTACCTGCATTATGAGTACTCAGTTTCACCTGATCTACGATTAACGGCAGGTGCGCGTTATGATGCAATGCAATATGACTATGACAACCACTTGTCAACCTTAACAACAGGCTCGCATCGCCGCCCGGCTGATACCAAGGTTAAATTTAATCATTTTAGTCCAAAGCTGGGTATGACCTATCAAATCAATCAACGTAATTCGGTTTATGCAAATTACCGTCATGCTTTTCGCGCACCATCTAATACACAGTTATTCAGGCAGGGTAAAGCCATTAACACGGTCGATTTAAAACCAATTAAGGTTAACAGTATAGAAACCGGTATTCGTGGCAAAACGGCGAGTAAGCTTGGCTATACTATCAGTATTTATTATATGAGTAAGAAGGACGATATTTTAACCTATAAAAATCCTGATAATACACGGGAAACCGTGAATGCCGGAGAGACTTCGCATAAAGGTATTGAACTAGGATTGAATAAAGCCTTTAGCCAAAAAGTTAAAGTAAGCCTTGCTGCCAGTTATGCGGTTCATACCTACGAAGACTGGAAGCCAAATGCCACAACGGATTACAGTGGCAATGAAATGGAGTCTGCGCCTCGTGTTATAACAAATATGAAACTGGCATATCGTATAACAGAAAAGTTCAAGTTGGAACCTGAGTGGGTTCATTTGGGAAGTTACTGGATGGATCAGGCCAATACCTATAAATACAAAGGGCACGATTTATTAAATATTCGTGGACAATACATTTTTAATAAAAAATCGACAGTCTATGCACGTTTAATGAATGTGACTGATGAGAGATATGCGACAGCGGCAAGTTATAAAGCTGCGGCCTTTGGAAATCCGGAAAAATTTGAATATGCTCCCGGTATGCCATTGTCATTGTTTGTTGGCTATACGCAAAAATTCTGATGATAAAATGACAGCAATTATTATGAGTTGTGGCGTCAGTTTAGCTGTGAGCCTGGTTATAAGCTTGAACGCCATGCTTAATACTGCCTATGCTGCTGAGTATATGCATGGTATGAATCATAGTAATGCGGAACATGTTAAAGAATGTGTTAAAGCAGCATATAAGCAGCAGTGTGCTAAAACAATGACTAGCACATTTGATAAAACAGGGCGTTTATGGGCAGCGTGGACAAATGGAGATTTTTTATATGTTAATTATTCTGATGATAAAGGCCAAACATTCAGTAAGCCGGTCAGGGTTAATAAAGTAGCAGAAAAAATAACAGCCAGGCATGAAAGCCGCCCCAAAATAAAGGTGGCAGGCAATGGTAATATTTATTTAAGCTGGACGCAAAAACTGGAAAAAAGGTTTACCGGTAATATTCGCTTTAGTCGATCAATCGATAATGGTAAAAGTTTTACAAAACCAATAACGGTGAATGATAACCATGATTTGATTGGACACCGCTTTGATACATTGGGTGTTAATGAAAAGGGTGATATTTATATAAGCTGGCTGGATAAACGTGACAAACAACAAGCAAAGAAAAAAGGCATTGAGTATAATGGTGCTGCAGCTTATTTTGCTATTTCGATAGATAATGGCAAAAGTTTTCTGACCAATAAGAAACTTGCCGATACCAGTTGTGAATGTTGCCGTATGGCAATGGCTTTCGATAAGCGGGGTTTACCCGTCATTGCCTGGCGTCATATCTATGGCGATAATATTCGTGACCATGCCATTGTTAATTTTAAATCGCGTCAGGAGCCCAGCGAACCGAACAGGCTGAGTCATGACAACTGGCAGATTAACGGCTGCCCGCATCATGGTCCGTCGCTGAGTATTTCTGACGATAATACCTACCATGCTGTGTGGTTTAATAATGCAAAGAAACGTCATGGAATCTTTTATGCGAAAAGTGTTGATGCAGGTCAACACTTTAGTCGATCTGTACCGATAGGTGGCTATACCAAGAGAGCAAGTCATGCTGATATACTTGCTATAAACGGATTTGTGTATATTGTGTGGCAGGAATACAGTAAGGCCCATTACCAGCTATATATGATGAAGTCGTCTGATAATGGTGCTACCTGGGGCAGGCCGTTGTTATTGGATAGTGTAGTTAAAACCCCGGATTATCCCTTCGTTTTAACCGATGGGGTCAATATTTATGCTTCGTGGCATAAGCAAGGTATAAAGTATAATTTAATATTATCCGAGTAGATGCTTTTGAAATTATTTAAACACTTATTAGTTATTTTGATGTTTATTACAGCGTCTGTGGTGCAAGCCGAATCGCCACAGCTTAAGGTGTTTACCCCTGAAAGTTATAACAGGATTCTGAACAAGAATGATGGTAATGAATTTACCCTGGTGTTCTGGTCTGTTATCTGTTCACCGTGTTTAAAAGAGCTTAAGCATGTTGGCGAAAATAAAATGTATTTGCACAGTAAATTTATTTTTGTTTCGATTGATGGCAGTGATCTGTTAAAAGATGTTAAGGACTTTATTAAACAGGCGGGTTTGCAAACACAGCAACACTGGATTTTTAACGAACAACAACGCGACGAGATTGTGCAGGCAGTTGATGAGAACTGGTATGGTGAAGTACCGCGTAATTACTTTTTTGATGATGAAGGTAATCGTATGCGGGTAAGGTCTATTAAGTAGTTTTTGTTGCCCATCATTCCCGTACCCAAGGGGCATAAAAAAAACCGGCACACCTTTTAAGGTTTGCCGGTTTTTTACGTAACTAAATCTGGTTTTAAATTAAGAACCTAATTTAGCTTTGATAGCATCAATAACAACGTCAGAAGATGTTGCATCAACTTCA
>JALTLP010000113.1 GCA_027001895.1 Chromatiales bacterium
GATCCGCACTGCCTGTAAAATACTTTGAACTGGTCATTTTATCAGGGTCACCAAACTGAGTCGGCGATTTCATATTACGAATAGCGCCAGTGCCAGGCAGGTCTTCACCTATTTTCCATTTTACGGAAGAATTATCTGTACCACCGTTATTCGTTTGATCAATAAATTCACCCCATACATCCGACAGTGATTCATTGATCGCCCCTGATTGATAATAATAAAAAAGATTGGATGTGCTGGTTGTAACGCCATGAGTAAATTCATGTCCAACCACATCATCCGCTAGTGGATAACCATCTCCATACTGAATTTCTGTTCCTGTCCAGGCTGCATTGTTATAGTTCGTACCATAGTGCACACTGGAATATATTGTGCCACCGTTACCATCCAACCCATCCCGGCCATGATAATTGAAGAAAAAATTGTAGGTATCGGCTGCATACTCATGTGCTTTTTTTGCATCGATATCCCCCGCATTGCAATTTGGATCTGTTTCATCACAAACAAGTTGTTTACGAAGCGTTGTCGTATTAAGCGAAGTAAACGTTTGTCTGTTAAGAGCAGAGTGTATCTGGTTAAGGTGAAAAGTAATCGCACCAGAAACGGCATCAACCAGAACCAGCTCATTTATATCCCGGGATGTTACCGTTATTTTCCAGACCAGATTTGCAGGTCGGGTATCAGGAGAAATAAGACGCGGGTCAAAAACCGATAACTCCGCTTTGCTAATATTAAGTTTACCGGCACTACGATACCATTTATTAATAGCAGCAATTGCCGTTGATTGCGCCTGACTCGCTGAAACCAATGGAACAGTATCAAGCGACAGGTTTGTAGCGGTTTCACCTGCAATAAAATCCATGCGCTTCTGCGCGTCAATACTGGCAACCAGCTCTGCTGCAATTACCGGTATACCTTTATAATGTTGCTGATAATGAAAAGAAGTTGAAGCATCAGAATGATGCCTTTGTTTGATAAGCTTTAATTCTTTGGCCGGTGACATTAACCCAAATGCAGGGGCGTATTTTTCTGCAATACTGTCAGATAACTTCTTTCCCTTTTGTACTTTCAGAAACTTTTTATTTTTAATACCAATAAAACGAGTTTCACCTGTAACAGGGTGAGTATGGATTGCAGTATCGGTTTTCCATGTAATAGTCTGATTACCTGCGGCAAGAACATTACCCGCCCCCAGAAACATCAATAAACAGAATAAAAACTGCACTCTGCTAAAATAGGTTTTCATTTATCTGCTCCCTGCCCCACCCTTTTTTATCCGATTTACTCGATGGGATATTTAGCTGATATTTCACGAAGAAATAACACGGTATTTTTATATAAGGATTGCTCCAAGTTTATATCATTCAGCGACACAAGTGCCTGGCTATTTTGCCAACGAATCGACACTTTGTACTGAAAACAATCTGCACAAAATCCACCCAGATTTGTAACTGTCTGCCTGGTTTGCAGATTTTTTAACGGGCCAATTAAACCGGAGAGTTTATCTAACTCTTTGTTATTTAATTTTTTTCTTACAGTTTTATTTAACTTGAGATCGCTGATTATTAATATCCCCCCGGAATCAACTGAGATATTCTGCATCGTCCCTGCAAAACCACCGGATATTTGTAACTCGATAATCCAGCCCTTATCAACCGGCAGCGAAACAGCCGATAGTTTTTCTGGCCGGGGATTATCCTTATCTGTCTTGCTGTGTTCTACACATGCTAACAGCATAAAGCCGAAACACATTAGAAAAATTGCCTTAAAATAATACATATCTATTTCCATTTCGGATGGTTAACTGCAATAATCATATGTATGACAGCCCGATCTCAACCAATTTTTTCAGGTTTTACGAAATGATTCGCAGTTTAAAAAATTTTAGCAAACCCTCTCAGCTTATCGTTTTATTTTTATTGTGGGGGACCTCGATACTATCACAGGCCGATGATAATTTAAGCCAAAACAAGCAACCATCCACAGGCGGGTTCGCCATATATGGTAACTGGTGTGGGCCTAATCATCCGGCAGATATTAATAATGCACCGGATCCTGTCGACCTTCTGGATAAACAATGCCAGACACATGATTTATGTTATGTAGAAAAAGGTGACTTTGACTGTGGCTGTGACCGGCAGATGGTAAAAAACATCGACTACGCCCAACACCAGCGACTTTATACTCGTGAACAAAATATATTAGCACAGAATATTAAACTGCATTTTGCTATATCTCCCTGCAATGGCGAAGTCGACGGCAACAAGATATTACCTACCCGTATATTAACCAGAGTTTACAAGGGAACCAAACGACGAGTGCTAAACACTTATGATCGTTTTATTGGCCGCCACCTGCCAGACCAGAAAGATAATACAACAACAGATAATATTGTTGATGATGCTGAAACTGATAATAAAACAGAGTAATTAGCGGCTACGTATCCAAAGGTCGGCGTATTTAACAAAAGTTGAATGCGCCGACAAAACAGATATTAAAAAACCATGCTTACCATCCAGAAAACCAGCCTTTAGTAAATATATTTTTATAAAACAACCCACGCCGTGCAACATCCCTTTTAATAGCGTTGATTTTTTACCACGCTGCTGACGTTGCCCGGCCCATTCGGCCGCATAGTGAGCCGACTTTACAAGGTAATGTTCTAAATCCCGATAGGTATAATGCAACAGATCGCTGTTTAAGTTTACGGTTTCTACTGGTTGATTAAATTCCAGTTTTTCATGGACTCGCTGGTTACCGTATTGACCGGCTGTTCGTGGATAAAGCCGAATTTTCCGCGCCGGATACCAGCCACCATGGCGAATAAATTTACCAAAAACATTCGGTAAAATAGGCAATGCATAGACTTTTGTCTGATCGTTGGTTTTTACAATATTCTGGATATCTTTTTTTAATTCTGCTGTTACTCTTTCATCCGCATCAATAGTTAATACCCAGTCAGACGTTGTATACGATTGTGCACGTTGTTTTTGTATACCAAAGCCCTGCCAGTCCGTATTGCTATAAACTTTATCGGTGTATTTTTTTGCTATCTCCAGCGTGTTGTCACTGCTGCCTGAATCGAGCACGATGATTTCATCAGCCCAGTTAACAGACTCAAGGCAGTCTGCAATGGCCTGCTCTTCGTTTTTACAGATTATATAAACAGATAAACTTGGCATAAGCTAATAGTACTAATAAATACGATTAAAAACATCCAGTGGTTTGATGTCCCGCAAACAATCCAGATGTTCAAACTGACAGGTACGTTGAAAACAGGGGCTACAGGACATATTCAGATACATGACCTCTGCTTTATCAGACAGTGGCGGTGTATACGCCGGGTCGGAAGAACCATAGATACCAATAACTTTGGTTCCTGTTGCACAGGCAATGTGCATTAAACCAGAATCATTGCTAACGGCTAAATATATTAGTGATAATAAGTCGATAACATTTTCAAGTTTTGTTTTACCGCAAAGATTAATCACATCCTCCTCATAACCTTCGGATATAATTTTACCCAACGCCTGTTCTTTTTCTGAGCCGAGTACCCACACTTTATAATCATTACTTACCAACATTTCTGCCAACTGTCGATAATATTCAGTCGGCCAGCGTTTAGCCTCGCCATATTCTGCCCCCGGCATAAAGGCAACAATCTTTTTACTGACATCAAGTTCCAGGTCTTTAACAAGCCACTCTCGATTAGGCTTGTTAATAATAAGTTGTGGCTGTTTTATTTGCGGAGGTTTGTCTAAATCTTCTTTATAGCCTAAAGCTGTATAACGCTGTACGGTTTGCGTCAGGATATCTTTATCCATTTTTCTGACATCATTAATCAGGCCAAATCGCATTTCTCCACGATAACCTGTACGCAGTGGAATTTTTGCAAAAAATGGAACCAATGCGGCTTTTAATGAACGAGGCAAAACTATAGCCTGATCATACTTATTAGCACGCAAACGTCTTCCGATAATATAACGGGTTCTTAATCCCAGCTTTTTATGTTTAACTGGCAGAGCAAGACTGTTATTAACCTCTGCCATGCGTTTTAGTAATGGCAATGACCACGGCGGTGCGAGCACATCAATAATACAGTCCGGCTGTTGTTCTTTTAAAGTTTTAAACAGGCTTTGTGCCATAACCATATCGCCCACCCAGGCCGGGCCGACGATGAGTATTTTTTTATTATTATTCTTATTCAAAGGTTTTTACCCTGTATTTAATCTGTGCTGATAATGCTGTTTACAATACGCACATTATCACGTAAATGTTGCAGGTTTATTGTGCCGACGATCATACTTGTTACACCCGGCTGAGAAAAAACATGCTTAAAAGCCGCTTCAATCCCGGAACCACCTGCCGACTTATCGGCATGGCCACTTTGTAAACCTTTTTTAATTACCACGCCTTTGTTAAGTTCTTTTGCCCGTTGCAATACCGCTGCATCATGATCGTCTGTCAGGTTACAGGTTGCCATCACTACATCGCAGTTCTCGACGACCCATAATCCGCCTTCAGTAGTTTTTGTCGACATACCAAACGAACGAATCAGTCCCTGCTGTTTCATTTTTTCCAGCTCAGGCAACGCTCCTTCATTATTAATAATATTCATATCGTCACCATCGGAATGCACCAGCACCATATCCACATAATCACGACCTAAGCGCTTTAAACTACGTTCAACACTTTTACGTGTTGCTTGCGCACTAAAGTCAAAGCTGGACTGGCCGTTTTCAAAGGCTTCGCCAACCTTGGTCATAATTTTCCAGTTATTCTTATTGGGCAGTAACTTGCCAAGACGTTCTTCGCTGTTACCATAGGCTGGTGCAGTATCAATAAAGTTAATACCCAGTTCCTGACAAACCGAAAATAATTCTTTTACTGTTTTATCATCCGGTATTTTAAAACCACTTGGGTATTTAACCTGCTTGTCACGTCCAAGTTTAACGGTACCTAAACCCAGCACGCTAAGTTGCAAATCGGTCGAACCCAATTGGCGTTGTTGTAGTGGGCTGTTATTTGTTACTTCCATCGTTGTTCCTCTTGCCATGGCAATACGGCACAGTCCGGGTGCGGAAATGCCGGTAATTTCCCGGCTGCTGTTGGCTTTATATTACTTGCTATAATTTTTTCAGTAATGTCTTTTGCTAACTTTGGTGCCAGTGCCAGCTTGGTTGGCCAGGCGGTAATAATGTTTTGCTGCTCTGCAATAAAGGAGGTATCCGGTCGTTTACCTTTTTCCATTTGAGGTTCAGCCCGATTAATATCAAGACAGGCCCATTGTACTTTACTAAAGTCCAGCCAAGGCAAAACAGCGGCTAACTCTTTTTTTGCAACATCAACCTGCTCACTATCGCTTCTGTTAATCCCTTCTTCGGCCAACTGCCCGCCCATATACCAGACGATCTCACCCTGTGCATCTTCATGGCTGGTAATAGTAACCCTGGGATTTACATTAGCCTCAAGACAATGCGCATAGATTTTTTCCGGTAAAGCACCTCGTAACATTACCATTTTTAACGGACGCAACTGCATTTGAGGCTGTTGCATACCAAGCGTATCCAGTATTGCTGCGTTACCCTGTCCCGCTGCCAGTACCGACAGCCCGGTTTGTATCTGCCATGTTTGTCCATTTGCATCATCAATATTAAAAACAGTATTCGAATCAGACTGCCACTGTGGTAGCGAAGCCGAATGCATAATGGCATCTATATGCGGTTCTGCAAGCGCAGAGACGATGCTGGCTGTATCAAGCACCGGTTCATCCAGTTTATAAACCTTGCCTTTAAACTTTTTGTTCTGAAAAATTTCAGGGCGCTGTGAATTTACAAGTTCATCGGTACGACTACGCATTAACTTGCTGGCAAAAAAACCGGCCAGTTTGGATGATAATGCCGCCGTTGACCACATACACTGATTATCCGCCAATATTTTCACTTTTGTAAGGTCGACAACACCTTTGCCATTGATACAATCACGCCAGACTGCCGGCATTGCCGAAATCGCTTCGGAAGATGCCGTGATTTTTCCAAGCAGCGCGTACTTGGTACCACCATGAATAATACCCTGCGCAAAGCGGGTCTGGCCTGCACCCAGTTGATCATTTTCAATAAGAATGACCTGGTAACCCTGTTGACGTAACTCAGCCAGCAACCATAAACCTGCCACGCCACCACCAAAGATAACAACATCGCATTTAAGTGGGTGTGTAATCATATAGTTTTATTTT
>JALTLP010000114.1 GCA_027001895.1 Chromatiales bacterium
AATTTATTCCATGTATGCTCCTTAACACGCTGAGAGAGTATTTCATTAAATAAAAAACTACGTGCTGCAGAAAGATAAATGCTCTTTTTATTACGACTGCATTTTAGTTTTCCAGAAAAAAGTTTTTTAGCATTCTCCAGATTATTTTCATTTTTACCAAAGCGCTGCGCAGCAAAATAATTGGGCACGCCCTGCTCTTTAATCAGATTTATTCGCTTTTCTATATCAGAAGTATCACCCTGTAATTCTCGAATGCTTATTTCAAAATGGTTTGACTTTATTGCACCGCGTTTTAATTTTTTATTATTTCGGGTGCTTTCAATTATTTTAATTGATTCTGATTCCAGACCACTAAAATCCGGTGTTGACTTAATCGGGAAAGGCAGACAAAACCATTGAGTGGTGACTGCATTTTTGTCTTTTAAACCGGCATAGGAAACTAGCTTTGGGGATAATTTAAAATACCGGGCAAGTTTTTCACAAACATCCAATGTATTGAGGTTGGTTTTTTTAATATATAGAAATAAATGTTCACCTTCACCGGATGGTGTAAAGCTGAGGTGTTCGCTTACAATAAAGTCTGACGGTGTTTGTTTTAAGATACCGCTACAGGCAGGCTGCCCGTAAGCATAAGCCAGATTTGCAATATGTGACGACATATTTATTCAGTTAATAAAACCGATGCCTGCACTGCAATACCTTCACCACGCCCGGCAAAACCCATACCTTCGGTTGTGGTGGCTTTTACATTAACATTAGCTGTATCGGTTGCGAGATCGGCTGCAATATTTTGTTGCATGGCGACAATATAGGGTGCCATTTTCGGAGCCTGAGCGATAATGGTAATATCGGCATTCTGGATTTTATAGCCGTCTTTATTCATTAAAACAACAACCTTGTGCAACAATTCACGGCTGTCGATATTTTTATACTGCTCACTGCTATCAGGGAAATGTTTTCCAATATCACCTTTGGCCAGCGCACCTAAAATTGCATCGCATAAAGCATGTAATACAACATCACCGTCAGAGTGGGCAAGCAGGCTTTTACTAAAAGGAATTTTTACGCCACCCAGTATAATTTGCTCGCCACTATCAGCAAACTTGTGTGCATCAAAACCGTTACCAATTCTAATATTCATCGGGTATCTTTAAGTTATTGTCCATTTTCCTGTAAGCCCAGATAAAAGGCTGCAAGTTGTATATCGTCCGGTTGAGTGATTTTTATATTAGACGCACGGCCTTCGACAATAGCCGGTTTTAAACCAAGCTGTTCAATGGCCGATGCCTCATCGGTAACAATCAGTTTGTTTTTATGGCATTCGGTAATGGCATCGTACAAAGTGCCAATACGAAACATCTGTGGTGTTAAGGCATGCCACATATTTTCACGGTCTATTGTTTCAACAATTTGCGCCTTCATTTTACTGCCGGTTACCCGCTTCATGGTATCTTTTACAGGTAAACCAAGAATACCACCAACCTCATGGGGTTTAAGCTTACTGATTAATCGGTTTATATCCTCTGTCAATACACAAGGTCTTGCCGCATCATGTACCAACACCCAGTCATTATCGTCTGCAATGGTTTTTAGATACTCAAGTGCAGATAAAACAGAATCGCTACGTTCCTTGCCCCCTTCAACAATCTGAATAGGATGCGCATTAATAGTTGAAAGGTTTATAAAGTGTTCATCTTCCTGTGATAATGCAACAATAATTTTTTCAATTGATTCACAGGCTGCAAGTTTATTTAATGTATGCTCAATAACGCTTAAGCCATTCACACGAATATATTGTTTAGGAACGGCCGCACCGACCCGACTACCTACACCCGCAGCAGGCACAATCGCCCATATTTTTGTTGTTTCAGTATTCATTACAATATTTATATCCGGCTGCTATAAATCAATTAGTGTTCTTCGTGGTTTAATAATTTTAGCTCTCTCCGTGTCCGCTGTGTCGCCGTGGTAAATGCTTTTTCCAATTATTTCTTTCTTCGTGTCCTTAGTGTTCTTCGTGGTTTAATAATTTTAGATCTCTCCGTGTCCGCTGTGTTGCCGTGTTTAATGTTTTCTACCACGCTACAATCAACTTAACCCTCCCCCTCGCCCCCTCCCGTAAAGGGAGGGGGAATATAAAAAGCCGCTCCCTCTCATAAAGGAAGGGGGAAATCTAATTCCACTATACCCCTCCCCATTTCGGGGGAAGAAAGAGGGGAAATCTAATTTCACTATACCCCTCCCCATTTCGGGAGAGAGTAATTTATTTCCAGTTTACTCCCTCCCCCATTTCGGGGGAGGGTTGGGGTGGGGGAATGATTGCAAACATCTTACCCCCTTTTAAATTATTTATTCCTTCGTGCCCTTTGTGTTCTTCGTGGTTTAATAATTTTAGATCTCGCCGTGTCCGCTGTGTTGCCGTGGTTAATGTTTTCTACCACGCTACAATCGACTTAACCCTCCCCCTCGCCCCCTCCCGTAAAGGGAGGGGGAATCTATTTTTAGATCGCGTAACAAATTATTTTTCAATAACCTGAAAAAAAGTTTCATCTTCCTTGATCATACCCAACTCACTGCGCGCGCGTTCTTCTATTGCCTGCAAACCAGACTTTAAATCTTTAACTTCTGCTTCCAGTGCCTTATTACGTTCCAGTAACCGGGTGTTTTGTCTTTGCTGAATTTCAATTGAGTTATCCAGCTTCCATGCTGCAGTTAAGCTACCTTCACCCAGCCACAAGTCATATTGTAATAAGACAAGAAGAAAAACAAGGACTATGGCAAGATAGCGCGTAAGCATTTTACTTCAGGTTATAAAAAGCCTGTTTACCAGGATAAGTCGCAGCATTGCCAAGCTGTTCACTTATACGAAGCAACTGGTTATATTTTGCAACACGGTCAGAGCGTGACATGGAACCGGTTTTAATCTGGCCACTTGCAGTTGCAACGGCCAGGTCGGCAATAGTTGTATCTTCGGTTTCACCGGAACGATGTGAAACAACCGCTGTATAACCGGCATCTTTTGCCATTTGAATTGCAGCTAATGTTTCAGTAAGTGTGCCAATCTGGTTTACTTTAATTAAAATTGAGTTGGCAATGTTTTTATCGATACCTTCTTTAAAGATAGAGGTATTCGTAACAAACAGGTCGTCACCCACCAGTTGTACTTTTTTACCCAGACGTTCCGTTAATTCTGCCCAGCCTTCCCAGTCATCTTCAGCCAAACCATCTTCAATGCTGATTATAGGGTATTTGCTTACCCAGTCTTCAAGCACATCAATAAATTCTGAAGCGCTTAAAATTTTACCTTCTGATTTTAAGTTGTACTTGCCATCTTCGTAAAATTCGCTACTCGCGGCATCGATAGCAATCATAATATCCGTGCCTGCTTTATAGCCCGCTTTTTCGATAGCTTCTAAAATAACGGTAATCGCTGCTTCGTTTGATGGTAAGTCAGGCGCAAAACCACCTTCGTCACCCACGGCGGTGTTTAAACCTTTTGAAGATAAAACACTTTTTAAGGTATGAAAAACTTCCGAACCCATTTGAACGGCCTGCTCTATGCTTGATGCACCAACAGGCATAATCATAAATTCCTGCAGGTCGACGCTGTTCTCGGCATGTTCACCCCCATTAATAATATTCATCATGGGAACAGGCAAACTGAAATCACTGCCGGTTTGAAGGTATTTATATAAAGGCATACCTTTGTCATTCGCTGCCGCATGGGCGGCTGCCATTGATACGGCTAATATTGCATTTGCACCTAATTTGCTTTTATTGTCTGTACCATCGAGCTTAATCATGATTTCGTCGATGTTCTTCTGATCACTAATATCCTGCCCTGCCAGTGCATTTGCGATTTCGTTATTAATATGGCCAACCGCTTTTAATACACCTTTACCCATAAACATGGACTTATCACCATCACGAAGTTCAATGGCTTCACGTGCGCCAGTTGATGCACCTGATGGTACGGCAGCTCTGCCCATTACACCGTTATCTAAAACAACATCGGCCTCTACGGTTGGGTTACCGCGTGAATCTATAATTTGTCTTGCTACAATATTTTTTATCTTTGACATTACTTCTCTCGTTTTTATCTATCGGACATACCAGACAGGCTTATTCCTGCCAGGTTAATTATAAAATATCTATCGGCTAATCTTTACGCGCTGCATTGATATAGCCGGTAAACAATGGATGACCATCCCTTGGTGTTGAGGTAAATTCCGGGTGGAACTGACAGGCAACAAACCAGGGATGATCGGCAACTTCAACCACTTCGACCAAACTTCCATCAATAGATTTACCGGAAAAAACAAGCCCGGCATCTTCAAGTGGTTTTAAATAATTATTGTTAAACTCGTACCGATGGCGATGACGTTCTACAATTTCATCCTGCTGATAACATTCGTAAATTTTAGTACCCTTTACCAGTTTGCAGCGTTGGCCACCAAGGCGCATGGTGCCCCCCAGGTCGGAGTCTTTATCACGTTTTTCAATTGAACCGTCTTCGGCAGTCCACTCGGTAATGAGTGCAATAACCGGGTCATTTGCATCCGCCTTAAACTCGGTGCTGTGCGCCCCTTTAATACCCGCAACATTACGTGCGTATTCGATAACCGCAACCTGCATGCCTAAGCAAATGCCCAGATAAGGCACCTTATTCTCACGCGCATATTGTACCGCAGCGATTTTGCCTTCTACGCCTCGTAGCCCAAAGCCACCGGGTACCAGAATGGCATCGAGGTTTTCAAGACAGCCTGTACCGTCTTTTTCGATGTCTTCTGAATCAATATAGGTAATTTTAACTTTTGTTTTTGTATGAACCCCGGCATGAACCAGTGCTTCAGACAGAGACTTGTATGCTTCGGTTAAGCCCATATACTTTCCCACCATACCAATGGTAATGGTTTTGCTTGGGCTGTTCATATCTTCAATAAATTTATCCCAGTCAGACAGGTCAGCTTTAGGCGCATCAATGCGTAACTTATCGAGAATAATGTCATCCATTCCCTGTTCGTTTAACAGTTTAGGAATACGATAAATGCTGTCGACATCCAGCGCAGCAATTACGGCATCGGCATGCACATTGGTAAACAAGGCTATCTTGCGTCTTTCTTCATCGGGAATATCACGGTCGGCACGACAAACAAGTACATCGGGCTGAATACCAATAGAGCGAAGTTCTTTAACCGAGTGTTGCGTTGGTTTGGTTTTTATTTCACCCGCAGTTGGAATGTAAGGCAACAAAGTCAGGTGCATATAGGCTACGCCATGGCGGCCTTCTTCTACGCCCATTTGGCGAATCGCTTCTAAAAATGGCAGTGACTCGATATCGCCCACGGTACCGCCAATTTCAACCAGAGCAATGTCCATGCCCTCGGCACCCCGACGAATACTGTCTTTAATTTCGTCGGTAATATGCGGAATAATTTGTACTGTGCCGCCAAGGTAATCACCACGGCGTTCCTTGCTGATAACACTTTCGTATATCTGCCCGGCGGTAAAATTATTATTTTTGTTCATGGTTGAACGGATGAAACGCTCGTAGTGACCTAAGTCCAGATCGGTTTCGGTGCCGTCATCGGTAACAAAGACTTCACCATGTTGAAACGGGCTCATCGTGCCGGGATCAACATTTATATAGGGGTCGAGCTTCATCAGGGTGACTTTTAAACCACGTGCTTCGAGGATGGCTGCCAGGGAAGCCGCTGCGATACCCTTTCCAAGTGAAGAAACAACACCGCCGGTAATAAAAATGTACTTCGTCATAGGTTTCCTAATGAATTTTAAAATGCATGGGTTACCCGCAGGCAGGTATTTAGCTAAAATTCGGCAATTCTTCTAAGTTATTAATTTATATGAAAATATTGCCCATATAAATCACAAGTCGAATAAAATAAGATTTATTTATTCTGGAAGTGTATTTTGCGCGTTTTGCAGCCCTGATGCAATCACTGATAGCCCTGTAGGTGCTGATTTTTGAAGAATTTTTTTGAGTTTACGTTTATCCCGGCTCTTATCGAGCAGACAAACTTCGTGTTCTTCGTGGTTTAATTTTTTTAACCGGCCAGGATGCAAAGAACGCCAGGAAATTCTTTTTTATTCAACTCTGATTGTTGTGGTAATCGTAAAAAATTTCGCCATGTCCGCTGTGCCGCCGTGGTTATCTTTTTTTTAGTAAGTAAATACCCTCCCCCTCGCCCCCTCCCGTTAAGGGAGGGGGA
>JALTLP010000115.1 GCA_027001895.1 Chromatiales bacterium
CCAGACCCAGGTCAACACAAAAGTTGAACTGACCTTTGCGCGTGGTTTACGGGCAATTTTACGACAGGATCCGGACGTGGTTATGGTTGGTGAAATACGTGACCTCGAAACCGTACAGATTGCTGTGCAGGCGAGTTTAACCGGCCACCTGGTTTTTTCTACCTTGCATACCAACACAGCTATCGGTGCCATTACACGTTTGCGTGATATGGGCGTTGAACCTTTTCTACTTTCATCAAGTTTACTGGGTGTGCTGGCGCAACGTCTGGTACGAACATTATGTGATTCGTGTAAACAACCTAAAAAGGCAGATGTTGCAGAATGTCTGGCATTGGGTGTAGAGCCTGAAGATCCGCCGGTAATTTACGACGCAGTTGGTTGTGACGAATGTAATCAACTGGGTTATAAGGGACGCTTGGGTATTTATGAGCTGATTGAAGTCGATGATACCTTACGAACCATGATTCACGATGGTTCAAGTGAACAGGTTATTGAAGCGCATGTACGTACTATGTCGGCAAGTTTACGTAAAGATGGTATTCGACGGGTTTTATCGGGTGACACTTCGCTGGAAGAAATTACCCGCGTTGCGCACGAGGAGGTATAAATCATGCCTGCTTTTGAATACGTTGCACTGGATACCACAGGTAAGAAAAAAAAAGGTGTTCTGGAAGGTGATTCAGCACGCCATATTCGGCAGAAACTTCGCGAACAAAACCTGTTACCGGTTTCGGTTGATGAGGCCGCACAACGTGAATCGGTACAGTCTAAAGGTTTGGGTATCCAGCGAGGTATCAGCGCAGCTGATCTTTCACTGATTACCCGACAGCTTGCCACTTTAACAAAGTCAGGTTTACCACTTGATGAAGCCACCGCGACAGTTGCTAAACAAACAGAAAAGCCGCGACTGCAAAGGCTGATTCTGGGGATACGTTCTAAAGTATTAGAGGGTCATTCGTTAGCCGATGGTATGGGGCAGTTTCCGCATATTTTTACCAACCTGTATCGTTCTACCGTTGCAGCCGGTGAACAAACAGGCCACCTTGATATAGTACTGGAACGACTTGCAGACTACACCGAAAGTCGCCAGCAATTACAAAACAAGATTCGTATGGCATTATTTTACCCGGCTATTCTTACGGTAATGGCAATTACTATTGTCTCTTTTTTACTGGCTTATGTGGTACCGGAAGTTGTTAAGGTGTTTGAAGATTCTGGTCAAACTTTGCCAGTTATCACACGTATTATGATCGCCAGCAGTGATATATTAAGGGATTATTACCTGGTGATAATAGGCGTTATCGTTTTTATCATCATGGCGTTTAGCATGTTATATCGACAGCCAGTCAGTAAAGAAAAAATTCACCAACTGTGGTTAAAACTGCCACTGGTAGGCAGGCTGGTACGGGGTTCGAATACGGCAAGGTTTACCCGAACCTTAAGTATACTGGTTGCCAGTGGTGTACCGTTGCTTGATGCACTTAAAATTTCCGGTCAGGTCGTGGAAAATTTACCCATGCGTCATGCTATATTAGATGCTGGCTTAAGAGTAAGAGAAGGTTCCAACCTTGCAAAGTCTCTGGACGTAAGCGGCTACTTTCCGCCTATAGTTGTTAACCTGATAGCCAGTGGCGAAGTCAGTGGTAACCTCGATGCGATGCTGGAACGTTCATCAGTTAACCAGGAACAGGAACTTGAAACACTTATTTCTACTCTGATGGGTTTGCTGGAGCCATTATTGATTATGGTTATGGGTGTGGTTGTGCTGCTGATTGTTCTGGCCATACTGCTACCAATATTTAATCTGAACCAGCTTGTTCAATAATTTTAAAAGTTTTAGGGAAATAAAATGAAACTATACAAAACACAAAGAAGTTCTTTCAGTCGAAAACATGCTCAGGGTTTTACCCTGATTGAAGTCATGGTGGTGGTCGTTATCCTGGGTATTCTGGGTGCGGTTGTGTTGCCCAATATTATGGACGAACCGGGTAAGGCGCGTATCGTAAAAGCTAAACAGGACATTGCTTCTCTGGAATCAGCACTGGATCGTTACAAGCTGGATAATTTTGTTTATCCAACGACTGACCAGGGGCTCGAAGCACTGGTAAAAAAACCATCCGGCAGCCCTGAACCTAAAAATTACAAGTCCGGTGGTTATATTAAAAAACTTAAATCTGATCCCTGGGGAAATCCGTATCTTTACCTCAGCCCTGGTGTACACGGCAAGATTGATATTTATTCTTACGGCCCGGATCAACAGCAAAGTGAAGATGATATTGGCAACTGGAATATTGAATAATAATCGTCAGTGATTTTGTTATGGTCAGGGTAAATGCAAAAAGGAAGAAATAATTTATGTAAAACGATGGTTTTGAACAAACCCAAAGGTTTTACCCTGATTGAAATAATGGTGGTTATAGCCATTATGGGAATAATGTTAAGTTTGGGAATGTTTGCCTTTGGAGATGGAGGATTATCAGACAAGCTCGAACAGGAATCACAGCGGTTGTACGGCCTGATAAAACTGGCACAGGAAGAATCCATTTTGCAGTCCAAAGAAATGGCACTGGAACTTCAGAATGATGGCTATGTTTTTAAAGAACTAGAAGAAGATGAGTGGGTTGATGTTCGTGAAGATAAAATCTTCCGAAAGCGCAGTTTAACTGCTGGAATCGGGCTGGATCTGAAAATTGAGAATGAAGAACTTGCATTAACCAGCAATAAAGACAAAGAGCAGCCTATTCGTATTTATATTTTATCAAGCGGGGAACTGACACCTTTTGATTTAACCCTGAAGATTGATGAGCTGGAAAATTATTTTACGATAAGCGGCTCGATTAACGGCAATATAAAACTTGAACGTATCGAAGGGGGATAGACAGGTATGCCGTTAATCAACAGGAAATTATCAGGTTTTACATTGCTGGAAGTTATGGTTGCTCTGTTAATTGTTGCACTGGCACTGACAACGCTGGTTAAAGGTGCGGCCGAGAAGGTAAATAATGCAAATTATTTACGAGACAAAACATTTGCGCAATGGGTTGCTATTAATAAGACTAGTGAATGGCGGGTGCAAAAATTGTTTCCCCGTGTTGGCAGAACCTCCGGCCAGCAGATGATGGGTAAACAGCAGTGGTACTGGGTTGCAAACACTATTGCCACCGAAGACAGGAATATCAGGCGGGTTGAAGTCAGTGTTTTTAAGGATGAGGAAGACAAGAACAGAAAAAAACAACCTTTAATCCGGCTAATAGCATTTTTAAGTAAAAATATATGATGCCGGTTAACAACAAACAGTCAGGATTTACGCTGCTGGAATTACTGGTTGCGATAAGTATATTTGCAGTAATGTCCGTTATGATTTTTGGTGGCTTAAGTGAAGTTATAAATGTCAGAACCGATACCGATAAGTACACTGCCAGATTAACCGAACTGCAACTGGCGTTTATGCACTTTAGTCGAGATGTTAGACAAGCTGTTAATCGTCCAGTACGTGGTGAATACGGTGATGAATTAAATGCATTGCAGTCAAATGACATTGGTAAATACCGGTTTGAACTAACAAGAGTTGGTTATCCAAACCCGGCCAGGTTGAACCGCTCGGATTTACAACGTGTTGCGTATGGTGTGGAAGATAACAAGCTGTATCGTTACCAGTGGAAAGTCATAGACCGGGCTGAAGATAGCAAGCCCTTTAAAATTATGTTACTGGATAATATCAGGGCGATGAACCTGCGGTTTTTAAAAGCCAACAACAACGATACTGTTTCACAGGGGGATGGCTGGGTAACAGCATGGCCGCCTGGGATAGATGATAATAATAAAGCTGAATTGCCGGATGTAGTTGAAGTAACGTTTGAACTAGAAGACTGGGGCCGATTTACCCGTCTGTTTGTTTTACCCGAGGTATAAACTGGTTAATCATGGTTAGAAGTATGACAAAAAACAGTAAGCAGCAAGGTATCGCCCTAATTATGGTACTGCTTGTTGTTGCGTTGATTACTATTATTGCGACTGGTATTGCTTCAACCCAGAAAATAAGCACCCGCCGCACCGAGAACCTGTTAAATAATGAACAGGCTTATATGTATCTGCTAGGCGCAGAAGACTGGGCAAAAAATATTCTGGCACAGGATTTTAAGGACAATAAAACAGATTCATTTAAAGACGATTGGGCTACGGAGCTACCAGCCATTCCGGTTGAAGGTGGCATTATTAAAGGTAAGGTCACAGACTTACAGGCAAGGTTTAATATTAATAACCTGCTAAAAGCGGGCAACCCGGATGAGGTGAGTATTAAAGTCTTAAGAAATTTATTTGTGGAAAAAGATATTCCTGTAGAAACAACCGATGCAATTGTTGACTGGCTCGATAAGGATCTGGAACCACTTGCAAATGCCGGTGCGGAAGATGATATCTATCTGGGTAAACCTCAGCCTTACCGGGCTGCAAACCGCTTTATGGTGGATGCCTCTGAACTGGTATTAATAAACGGCCTTGATATTAAAAAGTACAGGAAAATTTCTCAGGATGTTGTCGCGCTACCCGTGTATACACCGGTTAATGTTAATACTGCTGAGGCATTGCAAATAAGTATGTTATCAAAACAAATCAGTCTTTCGGAAGCGGAAGATATAGTAAAGGCCAGGGATAAGGGTGGCTATAAATCAGTTAAAGAATTTTTAGCTCAGGACAGTCTTAAAGGTAAAAAGATTGAAAACAGTCTGCTTGCAGTTAAAAGTGAATACTTCTTATTACAGGCCAGATCTATTATCGGACAGTCAAAATCGGAGTTATATAGTATTATACACCGGGATACCAAAGGTAAGGTTAAAGTGATATTACGAAGCCAGCGGAGAATATAAATGGCAAGAGAGCTGTTTATTTTTTTAGATTCTATTGCAACCAGTGACGCTGAGTCGGCACAGGGTCGCTGGATCATGTGTAATAACGGCAAGCCACTGGGAAGCATGATAAAAGGGCCCTTACTTGCTGCTGCAAAAGCTGCGCGTGATGCGCGTGTGATTGTTATTGTACCCGGTGAAGACGTTGTTATTACCGATGTTGCATTACCTGGGCAGAATCGTCAGCGCTTGTTAGCGGCGCTGCCTTATGCACTTGAAGACCAGTTGATTGATGATGTTAATGACCTGCATTTTGTACTGGGTCCGCGTCATGGTGATGGTAACTATGTTGTTGCTGTTGTTAATAAAGAGAAAATGCAACTCTGGACGGATACCTGTGATGAGCTAGGTTTACGCGTTGATTTGATGGTGCCGGACACCCTGGCACTGTCAACCGCCATCGGTACCTGGACTATTATGCTTGAAGATACCCGTTCTGTTGTACGTACCGGGGTTCACAGTGGTTTTGCAGTGGATCATAGCAACCTGAATGAGTTACTGGGTACGACTATAATGGATGCAGATGGCGTTACTCCCGAGCGGATTGAAATCATTGATTGCCGCGATATTAATATTAACTCAAATGATTTTAGTCTCGATTCAGGCATTGAATTGCAGGTTACAAGTTTTAAAGACAACAGTCTTGTCTGGCTTGCACAGCACTTTGATTACGAGAATCCGATAAATTTATTGTTTGGTGAGTTTAGTCGTAAGGAAAAAGTTCGTGGTCAGTTACGTAAATGGTATCCGACTGCGGCAATGTTTGCAGCTTTGCTGGTTTTAAACCTGGGTGTAAATATAATTAACTATATTTCACTTAATAGTGAAAGTGAAAGGCTTACAAAGGCAATGAATACTCTGTATAAGCAAACCTTTCCACAGGCCAGGCGGGTTGTGAATGCACCGGCTCAGATGCAGCAACAATACCAGTCGCTATTAAGCCGTTCGGGAAACAGTCAGTCAAGTCTGGCAGAAATGCTGACCAGGGTCGCACCGATACTGCGTTCAATTGCAAGCTTTAATTTAAAATCGTTGCGTTATCAGAATGGCAAGATTGACCTTGAGTCTGAAGTTAATAACTTTAACGAACTAAACCGCATAGAAAAAATGTTGACAGATAAAGCCGGTATGAAAGTCGAAATAAAGTCTGCCTCGCAGAACAAGAATAAAGTTGTCAGCCGCATCGAGATTAAAAGGTAAAACAGATGGATGCTATTAAAGAGTATTTTAATAACCTTGAATCCCGTGAAAAGAACCTGGTTATTATTGCCGGTGTGTTGATTGGTTTGCT
>JALTLP010000116.1 GCA_027001895.1 Chromatiales bacterium
CTATTATCTATATGAAGTTTACGTATAACACGATTAGAAGGTTCAGACAGTAAAAGGTACATGCTAGTAAATATAATTGTGATTACCAGAATAAATAAAGGTATATATTTATGTCTAACAATAACTATCCAGATTTTAACCAAATTTATTACATCTCTAGCAGCAATAAAATTTGAATTATTATCAGTTAAACCTGACTGTTCACTCATTGATTACTAATCCTTTGGTTCAACTTCATTTTTCAGGCTCTCAATCTCTGCCTTAATCGATTCATACTCCTGAATTTTTCTTTGCAGAAAACGATAGGTTACCTTCGCTTTCTCTTCGAGGCCATTGGGAGTGAGAATATAGATGTAAGCTTTTTTCTTTTTGTTCTTGTAGAAGTTGCGAACTTTGATAAAGCCTTTGTCGAGCAAAGCTTTTAGGCAGTAATTGGTTTTTCCCAGGCTAACCCCCATTTTTTTGGCGATTTCACGCTGACTTAAATGGGGCTCGTCCTCTATTATTTTCAGGAACTTATATGTTATTTCGTCTTGCAAAAACCAGACATCCTTAATTGTTCAATCGTTGAACTGTTCACCTATTGAACAATAGCACATAGATTTTGAATGTCAAAAAATTGGTATCAATAAATTTAGGCAGGTTAACTTACTTATATTCCAAGAGATTCTTCCTGAATCCGGTTGATTTTATCGCGTATCCCAGCCGCTTCTTCAAACTCTAAATTCTGCGCATATTCGTACATTTGTTTTTCAAGTTTTTCGATCTCTTTATGCAATTCAGAGCCTGTCATGGCAGCATAATCGACGCTATCTTCGGCAACTTGTGCGACTTTGCCTGCACCAATCTTCTTGCCATAGGCGCCATCCATGATATCGGCAACTGACTTAATTATCGAGGTGGGTGTAATGTTATGCTCACGATTATAGGCAATTTGTTTCTCTCGGCGGCGCCGGGTTTCATCCATGGCGCGCTGCATCGAGCCGGTTATTTTATCCGCATAGAGAATTGCTTTACCTCTTGCGTTACGCGCTGCACGGCCGATGGTTTGTATTAATGAGCGTTCCGAACGTAAAAATCCTTCTTTATCTGCATCCAGTATCGCAACCAGTGACACTTCGGGTATATCCAGCCCTTCTCTTAACAGGTTTATCCCCACTAAAACGTCAAAATTACCCAGCCGTAAGTCGCGGATTATCTCTATTCGCTCAATGGTGTCGTTGTCGGAATGCATATAGCGCACCCGAACACCGTGTTCGGCCAGATAATCGGTTAAATCTTCGGCCATACGCTTGGTTAGGGTGGTAATAAGTACCCTTTCACCTATTTCAGTCCGCTTGTTTATTTCCGACAACACATCATCGACCTGTGTGGTGGCAGGCCGAACTTCCATTTCCGGGTCAACCAGGCCGGTAGGTCGCACAACCTGTTCAATAGGTGGCCCGGAATGTTCTTTTTCATAGTCAGCCGGAGTCGCCGAAACATAAATCGTTTGCGGCATCAGTTGTTCGAACTCATTAAATTTCAATGGCCGATTATCCAGCGCCGAAGGCAACCTAAAACCGTATTCCACCAGGTTTTCTTTACGTGAACGGTCACCTTTATACATTGCACCAATTTGCGGCACCGAAACATGCGACTCATCAATCACCAACAAGGCATCATCCGGCAGGTAGTCAAAGAAGGTTGGCGGCGGCTCTCCCGCATTTCGACCCGATAAATAACGCGAATAGTTTTCAATCCCGGTGCAATAACCCATTTCCTGCATCATCTCGATATCGAATTTAGTGCGTTGTTCCAACCGCTGGGCTTCAACCAGCTTGTTATTCTTATATAAGAACTCCAGCCGCTCTTTTAACTCTGCTTTAATATCATTAATGGCATTTCGAATGGTTTCCTGTGGCGTCACATAGTGACTTTTCGGGTAAACCGTTAAGCGTGGCACCCGGTCAATTACTTCGCCCGTTAATGGGTCAAAAATACTCAGGCTTTCCACTTCATCATCAAATAACTCAACACGTACCGCATCCCTTTCTGAATCTGCCGGAAATATATCAATCACTTCCCCACGTACCCGGTAGGTACCGCGGTGCATCTCCACGTCATTGCGTTGATATTGCAGGTTCGATAGTCGCCGCAGGATTTGCCTTTGCTCAATGGTCTCACCCACTTCAAGGTGTAATACCATCTTCAAATAGGCGGCTGGATCGCCCAGGCCATATATTGCCGATACTGTTGCCACGGTTATGGTATCGTTGCGTTCCAATAAGGCTTTTGTTGCCGAAAGCCGCATCTGTTCAATATGCTCATTAATCGAGGCATCTTTTTCGATAAATGTATCCGAGGCCGGCACATAAGCTTCGGGCTGGTAGTAGTCGTAATAGGAAACAAAGTACTCCACTGCGTTATTGGGAAAAAACTCTTTCATTTCACCGTATAACTGAGCCGCGAGGGTTTTATTATGCGCCATGATCAGGGTGGGACGTTGAACCTGCTCAATCACATTGGCAATGGTGAATGTTTTGCCCGAACCGGTCACACCCAACAGTGTTTGACCGGCTTCCCCTGCATTTAAACCTGCGACAAGTTGCTCAATGGCCTTAGGTTGGTCGCCAGCAGGAGAAAATTTGGATTTTAACTGAAAAAGATCGCTCATTTGATTTTGTCTGGATTAAGTTTCAAGTATATTACACTCTTTTAATATAATTAGGCGTAGGAGTTTCGCTTGGCCATAAAATTATCAGATCGCGTTCAACGGGTAAAACCCTCCCCCACCCTGGCCGTCACCGCCCGGGCAGCAGAATTAAAAGCGGCAGGAAAAGATATAATTGGCCTTGGGGCAGGTGAACCCGATTTCGACACCCCACAACATATTAAAGATGCAGCCATTGCTGCCATCCAGGCCGGGCAAACAAAGTACACTGCCGTTGATGGCACCGCTTCGCTCAAAACAGCCATTATTAACAAGTTTAAACAGGATAATGGACTCGAATATACACCTGAACAAATCCTTGTATCTTGTGGGGGCAAACAAAGTTTCTATAATTTAGCCCAGGCCCTGCTGAACAAGGACGATGAAGTGATTATCCCGGCACCCTACTGGGTATCTTACCCGGACATGGTACTTCTGGCCGATGCAACGCCGGTTATTATCAATACCGATATCAGTCAGAATTTCAAAATAACGCCAGAACAACTCGAAGCGGCGATTACCCCTAAAACCCGGCTATTTGTAATAAACAGTCCATCTAACCCAAGCGGCATGGCCTATTCTGCAGCCGAGCTAAAAGCCCTCGCCGCGGTACTGGAAAAACATCCCAATATCACTATCGCCACTGACGATATGTATGAACATATCCTGTGGTCGAAAGAATCCTTTAATAATATCGTAATGACCAACCCGGAATTGTACGCACGAACCATCGTGTTAAACGGGGTTTCCAAAGCCTATTCCATGACCGGCTGGCGCATAGGTTATGCCGGCGGCCCGGCTAATTTAATCAAGGCCATGAAAAAAATCCAGTCGCAAAGCACCTCGAACCCGACTTCAATTTCACAGGCAGCAGCCGAAGCGGCACTTAACGGTGACCAGTCCTGCGTGGCAGAAATGCTAACCGCATTCAAGCAGCGTCATGACATGGTTGTAGAGTCACTGAACAAAATTGAGGGGGTTAGCTGCCTGCCCGGCGACGGTACTTTCTATATTTTTGCTGACTTTCGCGAGTTTATGCATCGTTTTGATGGTATCAACAACGATATCGAACTGGCTGAAGTGATTATCGAAAAAACAGGGGTTGCACTGGTGCCGGGTTCGGCCTTTGGTAACGAAGGTTATATGCGTTTATCCTTTGCAACCAGTGAAAGCAAGCTGGTAGAAGCCATTGCTCGAATCGCAAAGCTTTAATTTACACTAAATTCAACTCTTAGCAGTGTGCGACAATCCTTACAAAAACTGACTGTAACGTCCTACATACTTCACTTTACTGAATCTATATTGTACTAACCTTACACGGATGTGGGGGGATGACATGGATGTCAACACACTACAGAAAGGCGGCATGGATCGCCGCCTTTCAATTTCTTCAAAAGTTAACACTGGCTTTACGCTTTTTGAGCTTATCACCACGCTGGCAGTCATCGCTGTTATAAGTGCAATTGTTCCAGGCGTTTCTGCTTCAATTATTAACACCAATAAAGTGGCGGTTGCGGTAAATAAAATTGCTGCCGATATGGCCTATGCGCGCACACAGGCAATTATGCGTGCTGAAAACGTGCAGCTTTGCAAATCCACTGATGGCATAAAGTGCATAAAATCACGTCAATGGGAATCAGGCTGGATCATCTTCGTCGATGCCAATAAAAACCGCAAACGTGAAAAAACAGAAATACTGCTGAAATACCAACCGAGGCTGGATACAGTCAATATTACCTATCGTGGTTCCGGAAGTTCAAATTACCTGCGTTTTCGATCCGATGGTGCCACCGGAGTCAATGGCACTTTTGCCTTCTGTAGCGAAGCATCCAGAGAACATGCCAGAGCACTTATCCTGTTTCGTACCGGGCGCCTGCGCCTGAGCAAAACCCGTCCGGGTGGTAAGCCCATATCCTGCGACCGAAGTTAATGTTTTACAGGTAAAAAAGCCGTTTTTTTTTGCCTGCCGTTATTGACCAAACAGGCATCACTCAGTAATATACGCCCCTCAATTCCCCGATAGCTCAGTTGGTAGAGCAAATGACTGTTAATCATTGGGTCCCTGGTTCGAGCCCGGGTCGGGGAGCCAAATTCCTGAATATCCTTCTTCGCAAGGTATCTAATAATCCATAATAAACCTCATCATTATGCTTTAAACATTGTGATGAGGTTTTTTTATGGCTGCAACTATTTAGTCCACTGCTCAAGATCGAGCTGAGATAAGTAGTCTTTGAAAGAGTCTTTTAATTCATCATGCATCAGGGCATGCTCAATAGTAGCCTGTAAATAACCCAGTTTACTGCCACAGTCATAGCGATTACCCTTAAATTGATAAGCCAGTACCTGTTGCTTTTGCAAAAGCATGGCAATGGCATCGGTTAACTGGATTTCTCCACCTGCACCCCGTTTTGTTTTTTTCAACATCTCAAAAATCTCGGGTGTCAGAATATATCGACCCACCACGGCCAGAGTAGACGGCGCCTCGTCACGGGCTGGTTTTTCAATAATACCATCAACCCGGTGAACATTTTTGTCCAGCAAGACGGAATCAACAATCCCATACAGATGCGTTTCATCTTCCGCAACCTGCTCAACACCCAGAATGCTGGAACTATAACGCTCATACTGGGCAACCATTTGAGCCAGGCAGGATTGTTCCCGGCCATCAATCAAATCATCGGCCAGAATGACTGCAAACGCTTCCTGCTCTACTGCAGGCATGGCACATAACACCGCATGGCCAAGTCCAAGTGCTTCGGGTTGACGAATGTAAACGCAGGACACGTGTGCCGGTAAAATTTCCTGAACAATTCTGAGCGTTTCGGTTTTTTGCTTGGCCTCAAGTTCCGCTTCCAGCTCGTAGGCCTTATCAAAGTGATCCATGATCGAGTTCTTGGTACGGCCTGTTACAAATATAAGTTGCTCCATTCCGGCTTCCACAGCTTCTTCTACCGCATACTGAATTAAAGGTTTATCAACAACCGGCAGCATTTCTTTTGGGCTGGCCTTGGTGGCAGGTAAAAACCGGGTTCCCAGGCCTGCCACAGGGAAGACAACTTTTCTTATTTTTCTCATACTGAACTTAAGCTCTTTGTAATCATTTTTACTGGTTTTAAAAAGTATAACAAAAAAGGGTGCTATAAAAGCACCCTTTTACTGCTATTTTAAATAACTCTTAATGAATGATTACTACTTACCCTTAATCATTACAATCGAGATATTTTTACGGTTTTTCTCAACCGTTTTAAAACCTATGCCTTTGACCTTGGCGAGGCTTTCTATTGTTTTAAAAGCACCGTGCTTATTTCGATAAGCAATGATTGCTTTAGCTTTTTTCAACCCGATTCCTTTCAGGTTTTTTGAAATAACAACCGCATTCGCTGTATTAATATCTACAGCCTCAGCAAAGGCGAGTGAGGAGAACAAGAATAAAACTGCAACGGTAATAATTTGAAATGATTTTTTCATTTT
>JALTLP010000117.1 GCA_027001895.1 Chromatiales bacterium
CATCCGGTGTGCCTGTACAATCTTTAAGAATGTAACCACCCCTGGCGATATCTGCAATTTGTGCATCAGTACGTTCGTTATGTGGTAAACCCTGACGTGAGAAGATCAGGCAAGATGGGCCGTCTTTACGTTCAGCCGCTTGCTGCCAACATACAGCAGATTCAACCGCATCACACGGACGCCATACGGCCATGTTTGGAATCATGCGCAGTGTTGGAATTTGCTCAACGGGCTGGTGAGTCGGGCCGTCTTCACCCAGACCAATAGAGTCATGAGTAAATACAAAGATACTGCGAATTTTCATTAATGCTGCCATGCGCAATGCATTACGTGCGTATTCAGAAAACATTAAGAAGGTAGAACCAAACGGAATTAAACCACCGTGCAGTGCAATACCGTTCATAATGGCAGACATACCGAATTCACGAACACCGTAGCGAACGTAGTTAGATACATCGCTGTTATCCATTGGTTTGTAACCAGACCATTCAGTCAGGTTAGAACAACCCAGGTCAGCCGAACCACCAAACATTTCAGGTAATATTGGCGAATAAGCTTCGATAGACGCAAGTGATGCCTGACGTGTTGCCGGGCTTTTCGCTTCGGCATTAACGGATGCAATGTACTCAGCAGATTTCGCTGCCCAGTCTGCAGGTAAGTCACCGGCCATACGACGTTCGTATTCAGCGGCTAATTCAGGAAATGCTGCTTTATAGGCTGCAAATTTTTCGTTCCATTCGGCTTCGTACTTCGCGCCTTTTTCTTTGGCATCCCAACCGGCATAAACATCTTTAGGCACTTCAAAAGGACCGTGATCCCAACCAAGTGCTGCTTTCGTCAAGTTAATTTCTTCTTCACCCAGTGGTGCACCGTGACAAGCGTGTGAACCGGCCTTGTTAGGTGAACCAAAACCAATGGTTGTTTTACAGCAAATCATGGTGGGTTTGTCCGTCATGGCTTTGGCTGTTTCAATGGCTTTTGCCAGTGCTTCAGAGTCGTGACCGTCTACGTCTGCAATTACATGCCAGCCGTAAGCTTCGAAACGCTTAGGCGTATCGTCAGAGAACCAGCCTTCAACGTGACCATCGATAGAAATACCGTTGTCATCCCAGAATGCAATCAGCTTGCCTAAACCTAAGGTGCCAGCAAGTGAACAGGCTTCGTGAGAAATACCTTCCATTAAGCAACCATCACCAAGGAACACATAAGTGTTGTGATCAACAATCTCATGGCCCTTCTGGTTAAACTGTTGCGCTAATGCTTTTTCTGCAATCGCCATACCCACGCCATTGGTAATACCCTGGCCTAAAGGGCCGGTTGTGGTTTCAACACCCGGGGCATAACCGTATTCGGGGTGACCCGGTGTTTTAGAATGTAACTGGCGGAAGTTTTTCAGGTCATCAATGGAAAGGTCGTAACCTGTTAAATGTAACAGCGAGTAAATCAGCATAGAGCCGTGGCCGTTAGAAAGGATAAAACGGTCGCGGTTGCTCCACTTTGGATTGGCCGGGTTGTGGCGCATGTTATCGTTCCACAATACTTCAGCGATATCAGCCATACCCATAGGCGCACCCGGGTGGCCTGAGTTAGCTTTTTGCACTGCGTCCATACTTAAAGCACGGATAGCATTAGCGAGTTCTCTACGTGATGACATTGAATGTCTCCCTTAAAGTTTAAAAATCAAAAGTTCTGTAATCTGTACTGTTGAGCCTGCGTAAAATTTTTAGCGTAAAGCTCAACTTACCGGCCTGTTAAAAAACACACCGAATATTTGTTCTTTCTGGTAAATGCTCGATTTAATCCCAGCTAATTTTCCGGAGCCCCGCCGCTTTTTGTGACGTATTCGAGTAAATTGGCATCCATTTAAAATTAGCGGGCAATTTTCCCATTTTTTACCCCATCACAGCAAGCCGGAAATGACTTTAGATGGAAAATAACTCAAGAAATGTCACTATATATAAGGTATGTTAGTGGGAAGATAAGGCAAATTAATAGAATTCACATAAAATCAAAGGGTTAGGTGATTAGCGTACCCACAGCCAAAAAGACTAAATTGGGGTGAATTTTAACGACATCAATCTTGGTGTCGGAGTCAAATCAAGACACCTAATTCAAAATACAACAACTTATTCGAATTTGACTCCGGCACCTGACTCCGGCAACTGACTAGAAGTAATGGCCATGTTTCTAAATTATTTACACCGCCCAAAGATCCTGCTTATCATTTAGAAATCCCACAACCATAAAATTAAGAGTCGCACTTTGTTAATAAAACGTATATTTTTAATTCAAGCACTTCTTTTAGTCTTACTAACTTTTGCATGCGCAGTTGATAACTGCACTTTTAATAATAACTATTTCAATCAAAAACAACTGGAGAACAATACTTTAATTGATGTATTCAAATGGTATCCTGAAACCAAAGAACTTAAAGCAATACTTACGAATGGAAATCTTCTTTCTGTAAAATTCTGGTCATGCAACCATTATGGAAAACAGGCAGTAATGGTGATGGGACCCTCATTACAAAAAATCCCGGATTTACTTAACGAAAAAGTACTCCAACTTGGTAAGATTGTGCTTAACCCGTCAGAGCTAAAACTATTGTCAAACACTATATCAGGGAAAAAATTAAAACTTCCCGAATCAACATTCAAGTTAAGAATTGATTCTAATAATTTTGATGAATTTTATTTATTAATTAGTGTAGTGAATGAATCAATTGTTATTGAAATAAAATTATATAAAACATAACTGTCAAGGTTATATCAAACCGGCAGCTAAGCTAAAACCATAAAAATGTGGCCGATGCTGCCGTTGAACTATTTTGTTAACTGGTTACATTTCTCATTCGAAGTTTTTGAAGAAAGAGGAAAAGTATAATCATTAAGCTGAATACTTTCTCCACACGCAAATACGACTGTTGAGCAGTTAAAATCGTTTTCGGTAATAACAAACCCCGTCTTTGAAAAATTGAAATTTAAATCACACTTGCGAATACCATCGTAATATTCAATTTCAGTATGATAATTGAGCGTATCTTTTCGACGCACCATCTGGATAGCACCTTTTTCCCCTGTAATGGTACATACGTGATGATTTCCACCGGTAAGTTCGCCACGAACAGAATACATGTCATTTTTTAAATGCTTAATTTTCATCCAGCTTATCGCTGTCAACTTCTTTCCACTCGCCATTTCAGGAATTTTTTCTTTTACAATGTAACAACCACTAATATCAGCATTAGCCTCAACGATAAAAAACAAGCCCGAACAAGTAAAGACAAGGATAGTTATTAACACTCTAATTTGCATGGCATTTCCTTATGATAAAAACTAAGGGGGAATACTTCTTCGCGCACCCGTTCGAACATTTCATCCGGGTCGATGTTTTTAAATTTGCTCCAGCGAAGTTTTTGCTAGTTACGGTTGAAAATAGGGTTTTCTATTTTAGTTTCGTCCAAACGGCGAATAAACAGTAAATAGGTGAATTGCTCAATAACCGATATGGGGTTGGCAATGCCACCTGTCCAGAATGCTTCCCATATTTCGTCGACCTGATTTTTAAGTTTGCCTGTTAACACTTTGTTGCCTTTATTAGTTTAATTATTACCTGGATGCCAGTGACCATCATTCCATATACTCATCTTTTCCCAGTTATTTGGGAAGCCCATTTTTGATGGCTCAACTTCGTTATGTTCCTTTAGTAATTCAATGAGTCGTGATTCCCATTTTGACCCAGGGCAAGTTATCGCCATCATATAGCGCATCATCAACAGAGTATTATAAACATTTCGTGGTGCTTGCCGATTTATAAATGCCTGTAAATTTGCTGGCTTCTTCTTTGGCAAACGAAGTGTGATGGTAAAACAACGGTTCCAGATACGACTATGATGGGCGCAAAGATTACGCACATGACTTAAGTGATGCAAAAAGGAGGTAAGCACCTTTTCATCTAAACCGTATTCTTTTGCTATTCGTTCTCTATCCTGTGGTTGTTTTATATTTTGATAAAAACTTGATAAATGCCCCAGGCTCATAATTTCACAAACGACCCACAATGGCGGCATTTCGGGTTTAGTATAAGTTTGTCGGTAATGTTTAATGAATGTTTCATGGCTACGACGATATTCTTTTTCTAGTTTTTGTATTGAATGCTCATATTTTCTCTGATTCTGAAATAAACCTGGATTAAGGTGAGCATGTGAACCATATTGATGAGCAAGATGATAGGCCCACTGTGTTCGGACTGATACCTCGATCCGTTCTATTGCATCCATTAACAAGAGACGCAACTTTCTATCAAATAAATACAGGTTCAATATCTGGCCAAATGTTGTTCCCTCCTGAAACTGGTGTTCTACCCCTATTTGAAACGGCAACATATAACCACTAAGGCGGTAGTAATTTAGATGGTAAAGGTAGTGTTCAGCCTGTGCTGGATCGGGTATTTGCATACCTCGGCTTTTAAGTAATTCGACCTGCTGTGCAATACTGAGAGGGGGCTTGGTATATTTCATTTTTCTATACCCCATAAACAAGTAACCCGCCTGGTGCGCATCGTTGAGAGGCGTGGCGGGTGTTGTTAATAGTAATTATATACGTTATTTCGGCCATATCAATGAAAAATATTGATGTACCAGACTATTAGGGGGTAAAAGCCTTGCTAACACCAGTATACGTTGAATCCATTTTTGTTGTTTTGAGGCTACCACTATAACAAATTTACTTATAAAAACAATGATTTATCAAAGTTGATGCGACAATATTAGCTTTACTCAATCCATTTAATCGAACAGCCCATACTGGGGATTTGCTGTTTTGGGCCATGCCCTGTTTGAGCAACCTGTTTCATTGCATCGAATAAGTCACGTTTGACGTCACCCTCGGCTGTCTCCTTGCGGCTGGCATCAAGTCGGCCGCGGTACTGTAATTCCAGCTTTGCGTTGTAGCCGAAAAAATCGGGGGTACAAACCGCGCCATAGGCTTTGGCAACCTGCTGGCTTTTGTCCATTAAATACGGGAAGGAAAAGCCAAACTCGTCCGAGACTTTTTTCATATTCTCAAACGAATCTTCTTCGTACTGGCTGGGGTCGTTCGACATAATAGCCACACTGTTTACCCCCAGAGTTTTTAACTCGGCGGTGTCGCGCACAATACGTTCGCGAATGGCTTTTACATATGGGCAATGATTGCAGATAAACATAACCAGCAAACCTTTTTCGCCGGCACAGTCTTTTAGTGTCCATGTTTTTCCGTCGATGCCAGGCAACGAAAAATCAATGGCTGGCAGACCAAAATCACATACCGGGGTTTCTAAACTGACCATGGTTAATCTCCTGTAAATTCTATGTTCCGTCACTCCCACACCCAAAGGGCATAAACTCGCGGGAATCTATAAACATTTATAATACTGGATTCCCGCTTGCGCGAGAATAATTTTTTTTAATCTGCAAATGACATCAAACTTGTCGGTATTTAATACCAAGCTTACAAGATTGCTTCGCTATCGCTCGTAATCAAGATGATTTCAAATTACAATTTCGCTTATGAAAAATCAGGTCACTGTTTGTTGTGAAATTAAATCTCGGTTGCCTGAGGCAAAGCTCTTTGCTGACAAGCACGGGCTGCAAATTGCCAATATAAAACAGGCTAACTCGCCTTTTCTACTTTATTATAAAGACAATCATGTTGAGCTTATCGACCGACAGGAAAATACCGCTATTCATGTCGACTTTCTTTCTGGTGCACTGGCACACCGCCGGCAATTTGGTGGTGGCAAAGGCCAGGCCATTGCCAAAGCAGTCGGACTCAATAAATACCCGCTCCCATTAACGATTGTCGATGCCACCGCGGGCCTGGCAAAAGATGCCTTTGTACTCGCTTGTCTGGGTTGTTCGCTTACCCTATTGGAGCAAAACCCGATAATAGCCGAACTGGTTAACAGTGCGATTAAACTTGCCGAAAATGAGGAAGACTTCCGGGCGATAAAACAGCAGGGCTTCGAGTTGATACAGGCCGATGCTATAACCTACCTGCAAAACTTAAGCAACAAACCGGATGTTATCTACCCAGATGTTATCTACCTGGACCCGATGTACCCCGAACGTAAAAAGTCGGCCGCGGTTAAAA
>JALTLP010000118.1 GCA_027001895.1 Chromatiales bacterium
GGTACAACCGGCTCGGGTAAATCTGTTGCCCTTAATGCAATGATTTTGAGTATTTTGTATAACGCCACGCCTGAAGAAGTGCGTTTAATTATGATTGACCCTAAAATGCTGGAGCTTTCTATATATGATGATATTCCGCATTTATTGGCACCGGTCGTCACCGATATGAAAGATGCCGGGAATGCCTTACGCTGGTGTGTTGCCGAAATGGAGCAACGTTATAAACTAATGGCGGCGTTAAAGGTACGCAATATCTCTGGATATAATCGCAAGGTAAAAGAAGCCGAAGCCGCTAACAGCCCGCTTAAAGATCCGTTCCATCCACAGGATAGCGAAGAGCCAGCTGATGACTTAAAAGCTTTGCCATATATTGTTGTGGTTGTCGATGAACTTGCCGACATGATGATGGTGGTAGGTAAGAAAGTCGAAGAACTGATTGCTCGTCTAGCGCAAAAAGCACGTGCTGCTGGCATCCACCTTATTCTGGCGACTCAGCGTCCTTCAGTGGATGTATTAACCGGACTGATTAAGTCTAATATTCCAACCCGCGTGGCCTTCCAGGTATCTTCCAAAGTAGATTCACGTACTATTCTCGACCAGATGGGGGCAGAACAGTTACTGGGTCATGGTGATATGCTCTATATGCCGCCGGGTACCGCCTTACCGATGCGCGTACATGGTGCTTTTGTCGACGACCATGAAGTACATAACGTGGTTGAAAATCTCAAAGCCAGTGGTAAACCGCAATACGAAGATGAAGTGATTAACGGTAAGCCAGAACCTGATCCAGGGCTGGCCACTGTGACCGAGGATGATGTCGAAAGTGATCCTTTATACGACCAGGCAGTGCGTATTGTGACGGAAACACGTAAGGCATCCATTTCTAGTGTGCAACGACGTCTTAAAATTGGTTACAACCGTGCAGCTAGAATGGTTGAGGCGATGGAGCATGCTAATATTGTGTCCGAGCTAGGTACAAATGGTCAGCGTGAAGTACTTGCACCACCTCCACCACAAGATTAAGCTAAGACTTTACTACAGGCTTAATAATCTAAACGGAAATTAACATGGCGGTATCAACACAAAGTGTTGTTCGAGCGTTATTGGTAATGCTCATCTTCTTAAATTTAAACACAGTTCTGGCAGATTCAGTCCCGCTAACACCGCAAACGGATAAATCGCTGCATTCTGCTGCGGATAAAAAACGGCTTTTAAAGCGTTTTGAAAATATAAAAACCGTCACGGCTGAGTTTGTGCAAAAGCTTTATACTGACGAATCGAATAAACCTCAGGTTACAGAAGGCAAGTTATTGGTATCCGGTGGTGACAAGTTCCGGCTTGAATATACAAAGCCTTATGAGCAAATTTATCTTGCCGATGGTAAAGAATTCCTGTTTTACGATGTCGATCTTGAGCAAATTACTATTAAGCCACAAAGCAAGGAGCTAGCCGATACACCAGCAATGATACTCAGCAACCCGGTTATTTTTATTGATAAATACTTTGTTAAGTTAAATAGAGAAGCTTACCTGGAAGAATATATATTAACGGCAAAGGATGACACCTCAGCCTACAATAAAATTTTACTTACATTTAAAAACACCCGTCTTGCCAGCATGCAAATTGAAGACAGCTTTGGCCAGGAAACAGAACTGGTTTTCAAGACCATTATTTATAATAAAAAAGTACCGGCCTCAACTTTTAAATTTAAATTACCTGAAGGCGTCGATGTTATCCGTTCTACACCTCAAGCCACAAAAAAACACAAAACAAACCCGTAAGCAGCCATGCAAGATTTGTTTTCGACACAAACTGATAGCAAGACTGAACAGCAAGCCTTAAAGTTTAAACCATTAGCCGACAGGCTGCGTCCGGCTTCGTTTGACAATTACCACGGCCAGCAACATCTATTAGCAAAAGATAAACCCTTAAGACAGGCAATCGAGTCGGGTCATTTACATTCAATGATATTCTGGGGGCCACCGGGTACGGGTAAAACAACGCTGGCGCGCCTTATTGCAAACTATTGTGATGCCGAGTTTCTAACGCTATCGGCAGTGTTATCCGGTGTTAAAGATATTCGTGCCGCGATTCAGCAGGCTCAAGATATCAATAAAACAATGGATAAACAAAGTATCTTGTTTGTTGATGAAGTGCATCGTTTTAATAAATCACAACAGGATGCTTTTTTACCTTATGTTGAAGACGGTACAGTCACCTTTATCGGTGCAACAACCGAAAACCCGTCATTTGAACTGAATAATGCATTGTTATCACGAGCCCGTGTATATGTTTTAAAGTCGCTGGATAATGCCGCCTTAAATGACGTAATCGAACAGGCATTAACAGACTGTGAACTGGGTATTGCCGATACCAAATTAATGCTTACTGATAAACAACGTCAACAACTGATACAAATTGCCGATGGCGACGCACGCAAAATTTTAAACTTGCTTGAAATAGCCTCTGAGCTGGCCGAAGAATCACCGAGAGATAAATTACAGAGCGGAACAACATGCTTAAGCGATGAAACCTTCAATGCCTTATTATCGCAAGATGCCAGGAGGTTCGATAATAAAGGCGAAGCGTTTTACGACCAGATATCGGCCTTGCATAAGTCTGTACGTGGTTCGGCTCCTGATGCGGCGCTTTACTGGTTTGTACGTATGGTCGATGGCGGCTGCGATCCTTTATATATCGCAAGGCGGGTGGTACGTATGGCCAGCGAAGATATTGGCAATGCCGACCCGCGTGCACTTGATATTGCGTTAAAAGCCTGGGAAGTACAGGAGCGCCTGGGCAGTCCGGAAGGGGAATTAGCAATTGCTCAGGCCATTATTTATCTTGCCAGTGCAGCAAAAAGCAACGCAGTATATAAAGCTTATAACCAGGCTATGCAGGACGTTAAACAATACGGCTCGCTTGAAGTCCCCATACACCTGCGTAATGCACCGACAAAATTAATGAAAGAACTCGACTATGGCAAACACTACCGTTATGCCCATGATGAACCGGAAGGCTATGCGGCAGGGGAAAACTACTTTCCTGAAGGTATGCCCCAAATGAATTATTACAAACCGGTGCCACGTGGTTTAGAATTAAAAATTGCTGAAAAGCTAAATTATTTAAAAAGCCTCGATGCTAATAACAAGAAGTAAAAGATAAAATAATGACTATAGCCTTTAATCAACTCTGGTTTATTGCCGCTGGCGGTGCTTTTGGTGCTGTATTACGTTTTTTAGTGTCAAATGGCATACACAGTTTTATGAGCCGTGATTTCCCATATGGCACCTTAACTGTAAACGTCCTTGGTTCGTTTATTATGGGGGTCAGCTATATTTTACTGGTTGAACGCCTGAGTTTATCGCCCGAATGGCGTGCTTTGATTGTAGTGGGTTTACTGGGCGCATTTACAACCTTTTCGACCTTTTCAATTGAAACATTAGTGCTTATCGAAAGCAACGAACTGTCTAAAGCAACAATTAATATCCTTGCAAGTGTTGTGCTTTGTATTATGGGTAGCTGGATTGGAATTTTATTAGGAAGACAATTATGAGTGATAATAAGGTAACCATGGTGCGTGTTTACTTAACTGAAGGTGAGGCGCAACTTAAAAACCTGATCAAGCAATTACATGACTGGGACAAACTTAAAGGAGTAACGGTCTTCCGAGGAATTGCCGGTTATGGCGACTCCGGTGAAATTTTGGGAGCAAACATCATGGATCTTTCCCTAAACCTGCCGGTTGTTGTAGAATTCTTCGACTCGCCGGACAAAGTCGTTAAAATCCTTGAGCATTTAAACACCTTTATCAAACCAGGGCATATTGTTTCCTGGCCGGCCAATAGTAATTAAATTTAAACTGAAATTTTAAAAGTAGTTAATCTGTTATGTTAGATCCCCAGTTATTAAGAAATGAATTAGATACATGTGCCAAAAAACTGGCAGCGCGTGGTTACCAGCTCGACGTAGCTGCTTTAAAGCAATTAGAAGAACAGCGCAAAGAACTACAGGTTGAAACCCAACGTCTGCAAAGTGAACGCAACAGCCAGTCAAAAGCCATTGGTCAGGCTAAAGCAAAAGGTGAAGATGCTTCGGCCATTCTTGAATCGGTTTCTAAAATTGGTGAACAATTAAAGCAAACAGATGAAAAGCTCAAACTAGTCCAGCAACAGCTTGAACAGATTGTTTTAACCATACCCAATATACCCGATGATTCCGTACCAGAAGGGAAAGACGAACAAGACAACCGCGAAGAACGTAAGTGGGGTAGCCCTAAACAGTTTGATTTTGAGGTGCTCGACCATGTCGATATTGGCGAAAAAATCGGTGGCCTCGATTTTGAAACCGCTGCAAAAATTACAGGCTCACGTTTTGCCGTAATGAGTGGTGCAATTGCAAGGCTGCATCGGGCTTTAATCCAGTTTATGCTCGACACACATATTAACGAACACGGCTACACTGAGACCTATGTTCCATATATAGTTAATAAGGAAAGTTTACTCGGCACAGGGCAACTGCCCAAGTTTGAAGAAGATCTGTTTAAACTCCGCAATGATAACGATTTTTATCTTATTCCAACAGCCGAAGTACCGATAACAAATATAGTTCGCGACACAATTATTGATGCTGACTATATGCCTCGTAAATATGTTAGTCACACGCCGTGTTTTAGAAGTGAAGCAGGGGCCTATGGACGGGACACGCGCGGCATGATTCGCCAACATCAGTTTGAAAAAGTAGAAATGATACATGTTGTAAAATCCGATGAGTCGGAAGCAGCACTCGAAGAACTTACCGGCCATGCAGAAAAAATATTACAAAAACTGGAACTCCCTTACCGTGTAGTGACTTTATGTTCAGGTGATTTAGGGTTTTCTGCCCGTAAGACATACGACCTGGAAGTGTGGTTACCCGCACAGAACACTTATCGTGAAATTTCTTCTTGCAGTAACACGGGTGACTTTCAGGCTCGCCGTATGAAAGCCCGTTGGCGTAACCCGGAAACAGGTAAACCTGAACTGGTACATACCTTAAATGGCTCCGGCCTGGCAATAGGCCGCACCCTCGTAGCTGTATTGGAAAACTACCAACAAAAAGATGGCAGCGTCGTTGTGCCTGACGTGTTAAAACCGTATATGAATGGTATTGAGGTTCTTAAAGCCTAACTAGGCTTTGATTGCCGCAGTCGTTTTAGCTCTTTCACAAAGAGACCTTAAATTTCACGGTCTGGGAGTAGATAGCCTGGCAATGGCTTCGCAAAGACATATTGAAATTCACAGCATTGCGAGCGATAGCGTGGCAATTTATTCTCCTTGAATTTCACGGTCATTGCGAACGATAGCGTGGCAATCTATGCTTCTTGAATTTCACGGTCATTGCGAACGATAGCGTGGCAATCTATGCTTCTTGAATTTCACGGTCATTGCGAGCGATAGCGTGGCAATCTATGCCTCTTTAACGCACACTCATAATTAACAACGCCACAAATAAAACGATTGCTATGATTGGGATAATAAAACCCATCCAGTCCTGGGTTGTGCCTTTAGGGCTGTTTTTCATTGCATGGCGCATACGCGGAAAGATGTAAATTAACATCGCGCCAACAAATACCGCGCTTCCTATTTGTAACCAGTTCATTTTTATTAATCCTCTCAAAATATTTCGCTTTTAAAACAACAAAGCCCCAGAAAACTGAGGCTTTGTCATTACTAATTAAGTTATTTTATACTTAATCGTCACCACCGAGTGCACCTAACAGGTGTAACAAAGAAGTGAACATATTTAGTAAAGAAATAAACAAACTAGCGGCTGCGTTAATGTAGTTAGTTTCTCCACCACGAATAATGTCCGAAGTCTGGTATAAAATAAAACCCGCCATCAGCATGATAATGGCAGCGCTCATTGCCAGGCTTAATGCTGGAATCTGCAAAAAGATGTTAGCCAACATAGCCGCAAAAACCACAAAGATGCCAACCATTAAGAAACCAGCCATAAAGCTAAAGTCTTTTTTGGTTGTAAGGGCATAGCCAGATAAACCTAAAAAGATAATACCGGTTCCACCTAGTGCAGTCATAATTAGCTGTGGGCCGTTGGACATTGCAAGATAGTACGAAAGCATTGGACCAAGGCCATAGCCCAGCATACCGGTAATAGCAAACAATACAGGGATGCCGGCAGCAGAATTAGCTGTGCGAGGAAGCACAAACCATAACAGGCCAATTGCGCCAAAGCTGGCAATCATTGCACCACCTTGCGAAGCACCGCTTATAATGCCGACATAAGCCATAATGGCGCTGAAAATAAGCGTCATCGACAACAGCAGATAAGTATTTTTAAGTACTTTGTTTGTTGCTAAAACCGAACTCGAAGTACGTGTTACAGCAGATTGGTTTTGGTACATGTTTTTCTTCCTCAAAAAGTAAAATAGTCAGTTATTAGTACACAGAATACCGAAATAGTTTCTAATATCAAGCCTTTATCGCGTAAAAAAATTATATTTTCACTAGCCAAATCGGCTTTCTTAAGGTATTCTGCCGCACCTTGAATTGATGTGTGGGCAAACCATGCCAATTTCAAGTATCTATTCGGAGAGGTGACTGAGCTGGCCGAAAGTACCGGTCTTGAAAACCGGCGTAGGGCAACCTACCGTGGGTTCGAATCCCACCCTCTCCGCCATAAATTACGGCAATAAAAAGGGGCTTTTTAGCCCCTTTTTTTGTGAACAAAGCCCAATAGACACTATAGCGTTTCAAATGAAATAATTTTATCCAGCCTGATTTCAAATTCAGGGCCCTTGTTTTTTTTAACAATTAAAAACTCCTGTTTATCCCGAGTTACGATATCTTGTGGGAGTAGAATTTCGGTTTGTTTAGTGTTTTCCGTACTTAACCAGCTTACCCTGCATAATTGGCAGTGCATAATAGCCAGCTCATATTCGCTATGTAGTCCGCAGTCTATTGGCAAATATAGGTCTTTAAGTTGATTGTTAGACATTATTTTTAACTGTTGGTTGTTTTGATTGTTTAAATGGGGCGTGAAGCTATTTCTATTCTCTAATATAATAGCCGCTTTTGTGGTTGAACCCATGATAATCCGTTTAACGAGACAATAATAATGCCCATTTCTAAAACAAGCTCTACCATTTTTTACACATTAACCGATGAAGCACCTGCCTTAGCAACACAGTCCTTTTTGCCTATTGTGCAGGCTTTTACTAGCGCCGCTGATATTACCGTCGAAATACGTGACATTTCACTGGCTTCGCGTATTTTAGCGAATTTTCCAGACAATTTAACCGACGATCAGCAACAAATTGACGCTTTGGCAGAACTCGGCGAGCTGGCAAAAAAGCCAGAAGCCAATATTATTAAACTGCCAAATATCAGCGCATCAGTTCCACAATTGAAAGCCGCGATTAAAGAACTAAAATTGGCTGGTTTTGACATCCCGGATTTTCCGGAAGAGGCGGCAAACGAAGACCAAAAGGCTATTAAGGTACGCTATGCAAAAGTGCTGGGCAGCGCCGTAAACCCGGTATTACGAGAAGGTAATTCGGATCGCCGTGTGGCTGGCCCGGTTAAGGAATATGCAAAGAAACATCCACATTCGATGGGAGCCTGGTCAAGCGATTCTAAGTCACATGTTGCTTCTATGTCGGATGGTGATTTTTATTCCAGCGAAAAATCGGTTGTGATTAAAAAGGCCGGTAATGTCAAAATTGAATTGACAACGACTGACGGCCAAAAGCAGGTTCTTAAAGAAAAAACAGCGGTACTTGCCGAAGAAATTATCGATGCCTCTGTGATGAGCGTTAAAGCCTTGCGTGATTTTTACGAAAACGCAGCACAAGATGCAAAGCAACAGGGCGTTTTGTTGTCACTGCATTTAAAAGCCACCATGATGAAAGTCTCTGACCCGATTATGTTTGGTCATGCTGTTAATGTTTATTACAAAGATGTTTTTGAAAAATATGCTGATACTTTTGAAAAAATCGGTGTCGATACCCGTAACGGTTTAGGTGATGTTTATACCAAAATTGCGGAACTGCCGGATAACGAACGCAAAGCAATAGAAGCAGATATTGATGCGGTTTACAAAACCCGTCCTGAACTTGCTATGGTTAACTCCGATAAAGGCATTACCAACTTGCATGTGCCTAGCGATGTAATTATTGATGCTTCGATGCCAGCAGCAATTCGTTCATCTGGCAAGATGTGGGGTACTGATGGCAAGTTGCATGATACCAAGGCAATGATCCCGGACAGAAACTATGCCGGTATTTATCAGGCGACCATCGATTTTTGTAAAGAACACGGTGCTTTTGACCCAGCTACGATGGGTACTGTCAGCAACGTTGGTTTAATGGCACAAAAAGCCGAAGAATACGGTTCACACGACAAGACTTTTGAAATTCAAAACGATGGTGTGGTACGTGTAACCGATGATAGCGGCAGTGTTTTAATGGAACATGATGTAGATGCTGGCGATATCTGGCGCATGTGCCAGACAAAAGATTTACCCATTCGTGACTGGGTTAAGTTAGCCGTTAAGCGAGCAAGGTTAACTGGGCAGCCTGCTATTTTCTGGCTGGATGAAAACCGGGCGCATGATAGTAACCTGATTGCAAAAGTAGAAAGCTATTTAAAAGATCATGACACCAAAGGCCTTGATATAAAAATTATGTCGCCGTTTGATGCTACCTTATACACACTTGAGCGTGTAAAAGCTGGAGAAGATACAATATCCGTTAGTGGTAATGTATTGCGGGACTATCTTACCGATTTGTTTCCCATTTTAGAGCTGGGTACCAGTGCCAAGATGTTATCAATTGTGCCATTACTTGCCGGTGGCGGCTTGTTTGAAACCGGTGCAGGCGGTTCTGCACCCAAACATGTTGAACAGTTGCTAAAAGAAAATCATTTGCGCTGGGATTCACTGGGCGAGTTCCTGGCATTGGCTGTTTCTATTGAAGATATGGCAGAAAAAACAAATAATACCAAAATAAAAGTTTTAGCCAGTGCTTTAGATAAGGCCAATAGTATGTTTTTAAATAATGATAAATCACCATCACGTAATGCCGGCGAACTTGATACACGCGGCAGTCATTTTTATCTTGCAATGTATTGGGCGCAAGCATTAGCCGAGCAGGACGACGATGCTGAGTTAAAGTCAATATTCAAGCCAATAGCAGAACAACTTACAAGTAATGAAAATACTATTATTGATGAGTTAAACAAGGTGCAGGGCAAAGCTGTTGACCTGGGTGGTTACTATTTACCAGATACAAAACAGGTGGCTGATGTGATGCGAGCAAGTACAACCTTAAATAAAATAATTGATAGCATAAATTAATACTAAATAAAGAAGAACAAGCAATGGATATAGATAAGGCTATACAGGTACTCGAAGCATCAGATGATTATCGGGTATTAAAACGCCTTCAAGTTGTCGATCAATACAATGCTGAAGATGGCAGCGACAAACGAATTGGCATTTACCTTGATGTAGAAACAACCGGGATGAATGCCGATGATGACGTTGTTATCGAACTTGCCATGGTACCCTTTGAATTTAACAAGGCCGGTCAAATATTCAGAGTACTTGAACCTTATAATGCTTTTCAGGATCCGGGTTGTGCTATTCCAGCAGAAATAACCCGCATTACAGGTATTACCGATGAAATGGTAAAAGGCCAGTCAATAGATCATGAAAAAATCAGCAAGATGTTAAGTGAGGCAGTTATCGTTATTGCGCACAATGCAAAGTTTGATCGCGCTTTTTGTGAAAATCTGGATGATGCTTTTAAAGATATTTCCTGGGCCTGTTCTATTTCCGATATAAACTGGAACGAGGAGGGTATGGAAGGCGTTAAGCTGGAGTACCTGGCATATAAATACGGTTTCTTTTACGAAGGCCATCGCGCCACCATTGATTGTTATGCAGCACTGGAAATTTTATCCAGACCATTGCCTGTAAGTGGCGAGCTTGCATTAAAACGTTTGCTCGATACTGCACGTAAGGCAACTGTTCGACTTTGGGCTGTGAATGCACCGTTTGATAAAAAGGATGATTTAAAAGCAAGAAGGTATCGCTGGTCGGATGGCAGTAATGGTTCAACCAAAGCCTGGTATATTGATGTCAGCGAAGATGATTATGATGATGAGCTGGTTTATTTAAAAGACAATATTTACCCCGGTAATTTGCCGGAACTGCCCAGCTTGAAAATAACGGCTAAAGAACGTTACTCCGCACAATCCGTAAAGTAAAAAAAAGGGAAGAGATGTGTAACACCCCTTCCCTTAAGCACAGCCTAAACTACTTGATAATAGATAACAGCTCTGGGTTGGTTACCAGTTTTCTTACACCATGAGCATGATCTTCAGAGAATGTATTTTTCTTACACCATTCGCCAAGGCTGTTTATGTCTAGCTTTGCACACTTAGGTCGGACGGCCCATGTAACCTGTAAAGGTGAACAGGTCGATTCGCTGAATTTAGGGCCGGTTGTTGAACCCATAAACTCTACAGGTTTACCAGTTTTTGTGGGTAAAGATTTAGCCTGTGGACGGCCATTCACTTTATTGCCTTTGTAAGCAAAGTCATTGAAGTTAAGCGCGTTCTTGTCATTAACAAGAGTGAATACCTGAGTTTCTACACGTAGATCAGGATTAGCACATTTTTTACTTAAGCAAGAGCCTAAACCGGCACCGGGTTTGGTCTGGCAGGAGGTATGCACCCAGTGAACTTCAATGGTGTCGCCTGGTTTTAAGCCTTTACAGATATCGCCAGTTGGTTTTTTAAGTTCTGCCTTAGATAACTTTTTGCTAATAGCGCACTGGTAACCACCACCGTGGCCGTGTTCACCGTCACCGGCAAAAATAGCAAAATCATTTGCTTTATGTTCGGCATTGTTATGGAAGTGGATATTACACAAGTTCATATCTTTTGATTTTGGCGCCAAAGAAAAAACCTGTGGGTTTTTACCTTTTTTACTGTCAATATCACGCGGTGTTTGTGGGCCAAAACCGGTACAGGCCGGTCCACTTGCATGATGTTCATCGTGATGGCCGCTTTCTGCAAAAGCGGTTGAAGCCAGCAGGCTAATTGTGGATGCTACCAATAGTTTACTAAAACCCTTAAGTATCATAATTCTCTCCAAAAATTTTTAAGATAGGTTTATAAAATTTATATAAGTAATATTTATTTTTGGCGCAATCATATTTCATTTTAAATTGGTTGATAATTTATTTGTTTGCGCTTTAATTTATTAGATTGCAATTTGCAAAAATTAACAATTGATAATATAGCTTCGTTAAAAAACATACTTTCGTGACATAACTGTGCCATAGTTTTATTAAGCAAACCTTAAATGATGGAATTAATTTGATGAGTTCAACAAAGTTAGTAACCTTTATAATATTATATCTACTGGCACTACCTGTGGTGTTTGCCGATAAGGCGATTTTTGCAGGCGGCTGTTTCTGGTGTATGGAATCCGATTTTGAAAAACTGGATGGAGTGACAGATGTCATTTCAGGTTTTACCGGCGGAAAAATCAAAAATCCGACCTACAATGGCAACCATGAAGGTCATTACGAAGCTGTTGAAATTACTTACAACCCGAGCAAAGTAAGCTATGTGCAATTATTAGAACATTTCTGGAAAAATATCGATCCGTTTGATGCCAGAGGGCAGTTCTGTGATAAAGGCCATTCGTACCTTAGTGCTATTTTTGTTGCAAATGAGGAGCAGCGCCAGTTGGCAGAACAGTCGCGTATAAAAGTGGTAAAACAATTTCCCGGTAAAAAAGTCATTACGCCCATATTACCTGTTTCAACTTTTTACCCGATTAAAGGCAAAGAAAGCTATCATCAGGATTATTATAAAAATAATCCAGTTCGTTACCGCTTTTATCGGTTAAGCTGTGGCCGAGACAGTCGATTGCAAGAAATCTGGGGTAAGAAATAGATATCAGTTGTGGTGAGCTGATCTAAGATACATTTTTTAGTACAGACTGCGCCCACGAAACCCTGGGATGAACAATTTCATGATCGATGATAACTTCCATACCCAACATTGACATTATTTTTTGCAACGAATACCTGTTTTCAAATGAATCTTTAAGGTATTCGCAGTGTTGAGGGTTTATGTATAGCAAATTAGGCTCTAATCCGTGTTCTGTTTCAAAATTACGTGCCAGACGATAGATATATCCAAGCATTTTATTCTCCCCCAGTATTATGGATTGGTATTATGGATTGGTATTGTTAATACATACTCATAATCGTAAGTATATTAGCCTGCGAATATGACATTAAAATGACAGTCATTACCCGTTTTAACAGATTTAAAAATAATTCTTTATAGTATAAAATTTAGGCTATGAATGATTTAAACAACGAGATAGTTGCAAAAGCAAGGTTGCAAAGAGAAAAACGCGAGCAGGGCTACCGCGAAAAAGCACTGAAAATGTACCCGCATATCTGTGGACGCTGTAGTCGTGAATTTAGCCGTGAAAATCTTCATGAGCTCACAGTACATCACCGCGACCACAATCACGACAATAATCCTGACGATGGTAGTAACTGGGAATTACTTTGTTTGTATTGTCATGACAATGAACATCAACGGCAACTGGAAGCGCAAAACGGCAATTCGTCTGTTAGTGAAGACAAGAGTACATCAGCCACATTCAATCCTTTTGCCGACTTAAAAGGCATGATGGATAAAGATAAATAGTACTGTTTTTGTAATAACCCCACATACACTTGATGACGATCACCGATAACTTACTTGCATGTCCGATTGATGGTGAATCTTTAACACTTCAAAGTAAACAACTAAAGTGCAGCAATGGGCATGCCTTTGATATTGCGCGGCAGGGTTATGTTAATTTGTTGCCGGTTCAACACAAGCGTTCGATGCAACCGGGCGACAGCAAAGAAATGGTTGCCGCCAGAACGAATTTTTTAAACACGGGGATATACGCCCCTGTTGCCAGTAAGCTGGTTGAAACAATTCTTGCCGAAATAGGGCAAAGTAATCCCGCCAATATTATCGATGCGGGTTGTGGTGAAGGCTATTACCTTGATTTTGTGTACAAGTATTTTGAAGAGCACGACCGAGCCAATATTCCACGCTGTAGAGGCCTGGATATTTCGAAACATGCAATTCTTCAGGCTGCTAAAAGAAATAAAAATATTGCATGGGTAGTAGGGACAAACAGAGAGCCTCCATTTTTAACTTCAAGTATCGATCTAATCTTTTGTGTTTTTGGCTTTCATAGCTTTGAAGGGTTTAATAAAATTTTAAAACCAAACGGAAAAGTTATTATTATCGAGCCAGGAGCTGGGCACCTGCTAGAATTGCGAAAAATTATTTATTCAGACGTTAAAAAACCTTCAAGTAGTGCAGATAACCCCACAAAAAACGGATTTTCTATGCTATCAGAAACTAAGCTCAGATTTAACACCGGTAATATTAATAACGAACAATTTAATCAGTTATTATTAATGACGCCACACTTTTTCAGGGCAGCCAAACAGGCCAGGGAAAAAGCAATGCAGCTTGATGAGATCGATCTTACAGTCGACATTGTATTTAAAGTTTTTGAAAAAAAGTAAACTCTATTATTACATTAATAAAGTCTTATCGATTTTATGAAAAGTTCCGGCTGCATTAATCAGTGAGTTTGCTGTGAGAGCTGGTACGCCATACACTTCAGTTGTCATTTTAAAATCTTTTGAGAGTTTTTTTAGTAGCAAGTCAAAATCACCATCACCGGACAGCAATATCAAAGTATCAACTTTATCGACTTGTTCTAATGCGTCAATTGTAATACCGACATCCCAGTCACCTTTAGCCGAGCCATCACTGCGTTGTATATAGGGCTTGAGTTTTACATTAAAACCGATGTGCTTAAGCGCATCCTGAAATTTTCGTTGCGCATCATCTGTGGGTTCAATCGCATAAGCATTTGCTGTAACGATTTCACCTTGCACTGAAACATTTTGCCAGAATTTTCTGTAATTGAACTGGCGTTTATAGTGATCCCGTGTTGTATAGTAAATATTTTGTACGTCAACAAGTATCGCGATTCGTTTTAATTCATTTGCCAAGTGGGCATTCCCTTAAAATACTCTGCAATTTGCAATGTTTTAAATTGTTTGTTATTCGATGTTAGCACAAATATCAATAACTTAGGATTTTATAAAATGAAAATGATCTATATCAGCTAAATCAAAACAATTTCTATACATAATTATATAAAGCTAAACAATTTGTGGGGTATTGTTCAGTGGATATATCATTATTTCAAAAACTAACCGAAAGTGAGCTTGATAACTATCTTAATGATATCGATCTGGCACTGGAATTTCATATCAAGTGGCTGGCAGAATTAAACCGAACCCTGCTATGCCACCACCAACTGGATTTTAATGAAGAATCCATCTTCGATTTAAATAACGAATATTTTAACCGCTGGTATAACAGTGTTTGTGATCAGGAATTGCTGGATATGCCTGCTTTCTCATCACTGAATATCATTCATGGCAATATGCTAAATGTTGCCAGACAATTAATATCTACAGTCGCAAATAATGAAGTTATTTGTTGTAAAGAATATGATCGATTTACGGCGTTAGCTGCAGACTTGCGACATAATATACAGCTTCTTAAAACCAAAATTAAATCTGATCTCAAGTTGGTTGCAAAATTAATGGGTAAAGTGTTTGAGAATGCAGAAGAAGGGGTAATGATCACCGATGCGCAATCACGCATCCTTAATGTAAACCAGTCTTTTACATCTGTAACACATTATACCAAAGACGAGGTTATAGGTAAGAAGCCCAGCATATTACATTCTGGACATCATGATATTGGTTTTTATCAGCGTATGTGGGCAGTTTTGACAAAGGAACATCGTTGGCAGGGCGAAATCTGGAACAGAAGGAAGAATAACGATATTTATCCTGAATGGTTATCAATTACTGCCGTGTTCGATGATAAAGGGGATGTTACGCATTACATTGGCATATTTTCAGATGTTTCAACCGAGAGCGAAGGTAACGATCGTCTTTACAGACTGGCGCATTATGACAGCCTATGTAACCTGCCTAATCGCCTGTTGTTTTATGACCGTTTACGTCAGTCGGTTTCACGGTCACGCAGAAATGATCAACGTATTGCCGTTATGTTTATGGATCTTGATGGTTTTAAAAAAGTAAATGATGAGCATGGCCATGGAGTCGGTGATGAACTCTTACAACAGGTTAGTAAACGTGTTGTAGAAGTTTTACGGGAATCAGATACGATTGCTCGCATCGGTGGCGATGAGTTCACATTAATAATAAATGATATTGATAATATTGAGTCTATTAATACGATTGTTGAAAAAATTCTAACCTCAATTACAGAGCCGCATACTGTCAATCAGGTTTCTTTCCATATATCTGCAAGCATTGGTATCAGCCTGTATCCTGATAATAGTGAAGATATGAACACACTTGTTAAACAGGCTGATATTGCAATGTATAAAGCAAAGAAACAAGGCAAGAACTGCTATAAATTTTTTGAAAAGTCGATGGAATAAATTTACAGTTTAACCCGCTTTAAGTTGCTGTGTTTTTTGTTTGTTTTTATGCCAGTGCTTTTTTTGCTTTGGCTTGCCATCAGTTGACTGGGCGCGTTTAGTACCGGTACGCTTTTTATTTTTAGGTTTGCCTGATCTGGCTTGCGAGTTGCCTCGCCCACGATTTATCGGCTCGGCTTTTATCGATGGATCGGGTTTGTATCCGTCAATTTCAACTTTAGGAATGTCTGCTTTAATAAGGCGTTCTATATCTTTTAATAACTTTAATTCGTCTACACAGACAAGCGACATGGCTTCACCTTCGTTGCCGGCACGTCCGGTACGACCAATACGGTGCACATAATCTTCGGCAACATTCGGCAGTTCAAAGTTAACAACGTGGGGCAACTGGCTGATATCCAGACCGCGAGCGGCAATATCGGTTGCTACCAGTACTCGAATTTTACCGGATTTAAAGTCGGCTAATGCACGAGTACGTGCCCCCTGGCTTTTGTTGCCATGAATAGCCGCTGCGGTAATACCGTCTTTACCCAGTTGTTCGGCAAGTCGGTTGGCACCGTGTTTAGTTCGGGTAAATACCAGCACTTGTTCCCAGTTGTTTGAGCCAATTAAAAAAGAAAGCAATTCACGTTTACGTTTTTTATCAACATGGTGTACAACCTGTGCAACCCGTTCCGAGGTGGTATTGCGTTGTGCGACTTCAATTAAGGCCGGGGAGTGCAATAAATCGTTTGCCAGCTTTTTAATTTCGTTTGAAAATGTTGCAGAAAATAACAAGGTTTGTTTTTGTTCGGGTAACAGCGTTAAAACTTTACGTATATCTCGGATAAAGCCCATATCCAGCATTCGATCTGCTTCATCGAGTACTAAAATATCAATTTTCGACAGATTAACCGAATTTTGGCTGACGTGATCCAGCAAACGGCCGGGTGTTGCAACTAAAATATCAACGCCTTTAATCAGTTTCATCTTTTGCGGGTTAATACTGACGCCACCAAACACCACAGCCGTCTTTAATGGCAAATAACGTCCATAAGTTTGCACATTTTCATGCACCTGTGCGGCGAGTTCGCGGGTTGGGGTAAGTACCAATGCACGAACAGGCCGACGACCTTTACCCGATTTTGATGTTTTAACAAGTCGGTCAAGTAAGGGCAGGGTAAAACCGGCTGTTTTACCGGTACCGGTTTGTGCACCACCCATTAAATCACGGCCTTCAAGGACCAGTGGTATAGCTTGTTGTTGAATAGGGGTAGGTTTGTCGTAACCTTTTTCGGAAATAGCACGAAGTATTTCAGCCGACAGGCCGAGTGAGTCAAATGACATGTAAAATGTTCTCCAGAACGTGTAGCAAAAGCACCCACCCAAACTATATTTGGGACGGTCCAGGTGATTACTGAATAATGTGACTAAATAATTAACAAATGTTAACAGCACAATTTATGATGCAGACCGATGTGCATCCGGAAATGAAAATACATTCTAACACATTTATATACTTAACTTTGCTTAAATATTAATGTTAAAAGCGCTATTTATGCTTTATTTGGCCATATCGGTTGATGAATTTATCATAATAAACTGTTTTTAATAATTAATTGCATATAATCTATTGTTTTTATATGAAAAACAGTTACACTAATAAACGCTACATTCTATCCTGGTTTTATCGGAAGCTTTTCCTGTTTATTACCTCGCAAGACTTGTAACACATTTTTAATTTTTAATACTATTGAGGTAATTTATTATGGCAACAGGAACCGTTAAATGGTTTAACGAATCTAAAGGCTTTGGCTTTATCACTCCAGACGATGGCAGCAAAGATGTATTTGCTCATTTCTCTGCAATCGCTGCGGAAGGTTTTCGTACTCTCGCTGAAGGTCAACAAGTGACTTTCGACGTAGAAGAAGGCCCTAAAGGCCCACAGGCTTCAAACATTCAGGTTTAATTAACTTGTTCGTTTAAGTTTAGAGAAACCCGCTGTTTACAGCGGGTTTTTTTTATCTATAAAAAAAATATTGTGCTTTTTAGAGTACTTCTAAAATGAAAACAGTTAATACAATCCCCGCAAAGCAGGCTTACGAGTTACAACAGCAACCCAATACCTTGTTAGTGGATGTACGATCCCATATGGAGTTTTTGTTTATTGGTCACCCGGTTGGTGCAATTAATATCCCGTGGATTGACGAGCCCGACTGGAATATCAACCCGAATTTTAGCCGTGAAATTCGTCAGCTTATCCTGGGCGGTGTTTCATCTGTAGAGCACAACCACGATATTCCAATTATTCTTATTTGCCGCAGTGGTAAACGTTCGCTGGAGGCTGGTAAGCAGCTTATTGAAGATGGCTTTATGCAAATATTCAACGTTGCAGAGGGCTTTGAGGGCGAACTGGACGATAAACACCAGCGTAGTACTTTAGCTGGCTGGCGATTTGACGGTTTGCCCTGGGAACAGTGTTAAAACTTGTAAAAACGGCTGTTAAGGTAGTCAGTAACACTGTTTACTTGCTTGTCCGACCAGCTCACCTTGGCAGCACCCCGGGCGCACATCTTCACTCGCTGTGAAAGCATGGCAAAGGACGTTGTTTTGCGGTCACTGCGTGTATAAACACGGGTAGAATGGCAGCTAAGGCACTTTGAATCGTGCAAATCCTTACCGGACGGTGCTGCATATACAGTGGTTGTCAGGAATAACACGAATATTATTAATGTTGATTTAATCATAAACAGGCTCCTAAAATGGTCAGACAATTAGCTAAAGTTTAGCGCATAAAAAAAGGCTCTTTCGAGCCTTTTTTGTAATTAGCTTAACTACATCCTTTCGGGCGGGGTAAGCCAGCAACCTTGTTCGCACACTTTATTAACCCGGTAGGAAACAAAGAGTAGATATACTTTTGACTGCTGCGATCTTTACCAAATTTTTCTTTCATAATTTTTGAAAATAAACGTGGTTCAGCAACAACACCATTTTCTAGAAAGTATTCGCGAGCGGTGTTAACGATATCCCAATGCTCCTGGGTCAATTCGCCGATCTTTTCATTCACTGCGATTTGTTTCGCAAGCTCTTCGCTCCACTCATCGAGGTTTTCTAACCAACCGGCTTCGCTAAGTTTAATAATTTTGCCGTTCACTTCTGCTTGCATTCGATAACTCCTGAAAATATTGATTCTAATACCTGAGTAATCTTATCAGTTATTTTTTCTCGAATCAATACATTAGCAACAATTAATATAATGATGTTTGGCGATAATATAACCAAATTTTGGTAATTTTTCACAAAATAATGGGCAATATGTTTACTAAACTATATCTCAAACGCAAATAATCTAAATGTAAACGCAGAATAACCGATACAAATTTGGTAATTTGGAGTAAATGAAGTAGATGATGGATAAAACACGATTTCTTGTCGCCGATGACGATGATTTAAATCTGGAGATTATTTCTGAATACCTTAAAGAAATATCGAATAATTTTAAGATAGAAACAGCACCGGACGGTAATATTGCATGGCAAATGCTTAATGATAATGCAAAAGACTACTTCGATATCGTTATACTCGACAACATGATGCCAAATTTGAGTGGCATCGACGTTTTAAAACGTATGCAACAGCATCACGAACTTAAACATACCCCCGTGATTATGCAGTCCGCCCGAGCGCGGAAAGAAGATGTTGTAGAAGGCATTGAAGCGGGTGCATTTTATTACCTGACAAAGCCTTTTAATGAAGAACAATTTAACAATGTTATTCGTAATTGTTTTCGTAACAGACACCTTTACAAGCATTTGCAACAGGTATTGCAGGGTAATCAGTCGTCGATGCATTTACTCGAAGAGGCCACTTTCAAGTTCAGAACACTCGATGATGTACATGCTATTGCTACCCTGATAGCCAGTGCTTGTCCAAAGTCAGACCGTTCGTTAGCAGGGCTTTTTGAGCTGATGCTTAATGCTGTTGAACACGGTAATCTTGGTATAGGCTACAACACCAAGTCAGAGTTAAACAAAACCGGCGAGTGGGCTGATGAGATACAACGACGTAGTGAAATGCAGGCCAACAAAGACAAGTTTGCCCAGATTAACTTTAAGCGTAAAAAGGACTACATCGAGATAACGATTTGCGATCAGGGCGAGGGTTTTGACTGGCGTTCATACCTGAATTTTGATGTGCAACGACTGCTTGATTCACATGGGAGAGGCATTGCTATTGCTAATAATATCAGTTTTGACCGTCTTGAGTATAATTCCGCCGGAACGCAGGTAAATGCACAGTTACAAATCGTTAGCTAAAAAAACGCCGCTTGTAATCCTACTCCTACATACTTTTTGATTTTTTTTACTTAAGATCAGTACCTCACAAAAGGACTGTAAGTAAAGAATGAATTATTTATTTCCAACTGACACAAACGGACTTCGCAGCGGTAAACAAAACCGTGTAAACACAGACCGATTCTTTCATATAATGAACGAAGGCTGGTTTGTTTATATGCGTCAGCAAATGCAACTGGTTGATGTTGATGCAAGCAATACTGGCGTTGCCGGGCCGTTTGGCTCTAAAGAACAGGCTGGTGAATACTTGAACAAAATAATTCATGGCGAACAATCAGTAACCAGGGAACCCTCAAAAACACAGCCTTTACGTTCAGAAGAAGACTGGCGTTATGAGTAGTAATAATCCATTTAAAACATGAGCTTAATAGCTTTATCTAATGTTTTTTCTAAACAACGTATATCCCGCTTAAATATTTCTATTTCCCTTGGAAATTAATCTGCTCTACACTAGAAGAAAAACGTAGCTTCCTTAGAGTAAATTTATGATAAAAGTCATGCTGGTTGATGACCACGATTTAGTGCGTACAGGTTTAAAGCGCTTAATTAATGATGTAGAAGGTTTTCGGGTTGTCGCAGAGGCTGAATCAGGCGAAGAAGCGATTCACCAGGCAAAATCAACTGAAATCGATATTATTTTGATGGATATCAACATGCCGGGTATTGGTGGACTGGAAGCAACCAGAAAACTTTTAACGATAAACCCGGATTTCAAGATTATCGGCGTCACCATGCACGACGATGATATCTTTCCTCAGCGTTTACTCAAGGCCGGTGCTGTTGGTTACCTGACCAAGGGCAGTGATATCAATGAAATGGTTCATGCTATGCGCGAAGTTATCGCCAACCGACGCTATATTTGCCCGGACATTGCCCAGCAACTGGCACTTGCGCAAATGCAGGAATTCAGTAATTCACCTTTTGAATCACTTTCCGAACGTGAATTGCAGGTTATGATTATGTTAATGGACGGCCAGAAAGTGAATGCGATTTCTGACAAACTGGCGCTGAGTCCTAAAACGGTCAGCACTTATCGCCATCGGCTGTATTTAAAACTTGGGGTGCATAATGATATGGAACTTGCGCGGCTGGCTTTACAACACGGCTTTATCGACAAGCACGGTACACACTAAATAATATAATTTCAGATTGCTTCGTCACTCTGTTCCTCGCAACGACAAAAAGAA